>WGBK01000428.1 GCA_015494335.1 Gammaproteobacteria bacterium
CCGGCTTGACCCGGGGCGCGTCGCTCCAGTAGCGGTCGGCGAGACGGGCCAGCATCAGCAGCACATCCATGTCCTTGCGGATCTGTTTCTCGATGCCGGGTCGAACGATCTTGACCACCACCTCGCGACCGTCCTTGAGCACGGCGGGATGTACCTGGGCAATGGAGGCGGAAGCCAGCACCTCGTTGTCGAAGGAGAGGAAGGCCTGCTCCAGCGGCATGTCGAGGGATTGCTCGATCAATGCGCGGGCCTGATCCACCGGGAAGGGCGGTACCCTGTCGAGCAGTTTTTCGAGTTCGTCGATGAGGTCGTCGGGCAGGAGATCGCGGCGCGTGGCCAGCATCTGGCCGAACTTGATGAAGATGGGGCCGAGATCCTCGATGCACAGTCGGATGCGTTCGGCGCGCGACAACTGCTTGCTGCGGAACCAGTTGTAGGGATTGAACCAGACCAGGAAGCGCAGCGGGCGGAACAGGTGCAGCTGCAGGATGATCTCGTCCAGCCCGTAACGGGCCAGCGTCCAGTTGATGACGAACAGGCGATACAGGGTGGACATCAGCGACGCCGTTGCTGCCAGCGCTGGAACATCAGCTCGAGCCGGTCGATGTCATGCCGCAGTTCGCCCACCTGCTCGCGGAAATGTTCGAACTCGGGGCGCGTGGGCGTCATGCGGACTTCCTCGCGCAGGTATTCGCTGCCGTCGAGCTTGAGGCTCTGCAGGTTCTGTTGCGCCGTCTGCTGCAGCTTGCGCAGGGCCTGCCCGATGCGGAAGGCCGGCATGTCGCCGATCCACTGCGATAGCTGCTCCTCCCAGTCGGGGTCGAGTTCGGTAAGGATCTTCTGAAAGCGCTGTGCGGTCTGGGCGTCGCCGGAGATCTCGATGCGATGCTGGATCGATGTGCCGACCCGGTCCTGCTCCAGTGCCAGGCTGGCGAGCCCGACCAGGCGGCCGCGGATGAGTGCATCGGGTTCGCGGGGCGGCGTCTGCAGCGACAGCCGCAGGCCCCAGCTGCCCGGGTGGAAATAGAGGGTCTGGCCCAGATCGGTCAGCTCCAGTGCGATGATGCGCCCCTGCAGCTCGGTGCAGCCCTGCAAGGCCTGTTCGTCGAGGGCGAGCAGGCGGTTGCCGAAGGCCTCGCCGAGGCCGAGCAGGTTCTGGCCCAGGGTCTGCAGCAGATGGCTCATTCGATGGACTCCGGCAGGGGTTCGAGGGACTGATCTTCGAGGATCACCAGGGTTTTCGCCAGCTTGTCGTGCCAGCCCTGGCGGCGCTTGTCGAACAGGATCCACAGGAAGCCGAGTCCCGCCGGCAGAGCCGACAGCAGGTAGCCGAAATAGCGCAGGGCAAACTGGCCGAAGGAGGGTTTGCCGAGATGGCGCGCGTCGACGATGCGGCAATCGAGCAGCATCTTGCCGGGCGTGGCCTGCCACAATTGCCAGAACAGCAGCGTCCAGACGACAGGCAGAGCCTGGTTGAGCAGCAGGTTGAGCGGATCGACAGGCCGGGCCTGGCTGAATTCCTGCCAGTCGCCGAGGCTGTCGAAGCCGAACAGGGTCAGCGCCAGCGCGCTGGCCACCAGGCTGACCAGGATGCCGTCGAGCACAAAGGCCAGCAGGCGGCGTCCGAATCCGGCGTACTGGACCTGCTGATGGGTGGTGGCGTTCACGGCGGCAGGCTCAGTACTTGAAGCCGCGGTGCAGCGCCACGATGCCGCCGGTGAGATTGAACACCTCGACCTCGTCGAAGCCGCCCTCGTCGATCATCATCTGGCGCAGGCTTTCCTGGTCCGGGTGCATGCGGATGGATTCGGCCAGGTACTGGTAACTGTCGCGGTCATTGGCGATCAGCTCGCCCATCTTCGGCAGGATCTTGAAGGAGTAGAAGTCGTAGACCTTCTCCAGCGGTTCGAACAGGGGCTTGGAGAACTCCAGCACGCAAAGACGGCCGCCGGGCTTGAGCACGCGGTACATCGAGGCCAGCGCCTTGCCCTTGTCGGTGACATTGCGCAGGCCGAAGGCGATGCTGATGCAGTCGAGGCTGTTGTCGGCGAAGGGCAGGATCTCGGCGTTGCACTGACAGACCGAAACGCGGTCCACCAGGCCCTTGTCAATGACCCGGTCGCGGCCCTCGCGCAGCATCGACGCGTTGATGTCGGCCAGCACCACGTGACCGCTGTCGCCGATGCGGCGCGCTTGCTGGATCGCCAGGTCGCCGGTGCCGCCGGCCAGGTCGAGCACCCGGTGGCCCGGCCGCAGGCCGCACATCTCGATGGTGAATTTCTTCCACAGATGGTGCACGCCGAAGGACATCACGTCGTTCATGATGTCGTACTTGCTGGCCACCGAGTCGAAGACCTCGGCCACCTTGTGCACCTTCTCCTCGACCGGCACCTCGCGGAAGCCGAAATGGGTGGTGGATTGTTCGCTCATGACGCTCATGCCGGGTCAATAAAACAACGCGAACCTTAGCAGATGACGGGCGCCCGGTCAGCAGGGATAGGTCAGTCCGCGGAACCGCGTCCTCCGATTTTCCAGGTCCTTGGCAAGGCAGGGGTAGTGTCCGCTCGGAAAACCTCGGCGGCATGGATGCCGGGGCTCCGGCGTCAGTCCAGCTTGTTTTCCTTGCGCGTGTAGCCGGCCTCGGCGAGGCGTTCGAGGTAGGACTGCCATTTCTTGTCCTGGTGCGCGCCGAGCTGGTAGAGGTATTCCCAGCTGTAGATGCCGGTGTCGTGGTTGTCGTCGAAGACGATGTTGATGGCGTAGTGGCCGACCGGCTCGAGGCGGGAGATGTTCACATCCTCCTTGCCGACCTGCAGCACTTCCTGGCCGGGGCCGTGGCCCTGGACCTCGGCGGAGGGCGAATAGACGCGCAGGTACTCGGCCGGCAGATGGAAGCGGGAACCGTCGGAGAAGGCCAGCTCCAGCGTGCGCGAGGCCTTGTGCAGGACGATTTCGGTGGGTTTCGGGGTGTCGCTCATGGGTGGATTCCTCAAAGAATATATTGGCTGAGATCTTCGTCTTGCGAGAGATCGCCGAGGTGTTCGTTGACATAGTCGGCATCGATGACGACCTGCTCGCCATTCATCTCGGAAGCGCCGAAGCTGACTTCCTCGAGCAGCCGCTCGATTACCGTGTAGAGGCGACGCGCGCCGATGTTTTCCTGTTTCTCGTTGATGTCGCAGGCCACTTCGGCGAGACGCTGCAGGCCGTCGTCGGTGAAGCGGAGCTGCACGCCCTCGGTGGCCATCAGCGCCTCGTACTGCTCGGTCAGCGAGGCGTCAGGCTCGCGCAGGATGCGCACGAAGTCTTCCACCGACAGTGCCGACAGCTCGACCCGGATGGGCAGGCGCCCCTGCAGTTCGGGGATCAGGTCGCTGGGTTTGGAGAGGTGAAAGGCGCCGGAGGCAATGAACAGGATGTGATCGGTCTTGATCATGCCGGACTTGGTGCTGACCGTGCAGCCTTCGACCAGCGGCAGCAGGTCGCGCTGCACGCCCTCGCGGGACACGTCGGAGCCGCTGGTTTCCTGGCGCTTGGCCACCTTGTCGATCTCGTCGATGAACACGATGCCGTTCTGCTCGGCGTTCTCCAGGGCTCGTGCCTTCAGTTCGTCCTCGTTGATCAGCTTGGCCGCTTCCTCGTCCACCAGGTGCTTGAGCGCTTCCCTGATCGGCAGCTTGCGGCTGCGGGTCTTGCCGGCGCCGAGATTCTGGAACAGGCCCTGCAGCTGGTTGGTCATTTCCTCCATCCCCGGTGGTGCCATGATCTCCACGCCGAGGGAGGGGCTGCGCAGCTCGATCTCGATCTCGCGGTCGTCGAGCTTGCCCTCGCGCAGCATCTTGCGGAATTTCTGCCGCGTGTCGCTGCCGCTGTCGGCGGCTTCCTCGTCGAAGCTGCTCGGGCGAGGCAGCAGGGCGTCGAGTATGCGTTCCTCGGCGGCATCCTCGGCGCGATGGCGTACCCGTTCGATTTCGGTCTCGCGCATCATCTTCACCGAGACATCGACCAGATCGCGGATGATCGACTCCACATCGCGGCCGACATAGCCCACTTCGGTGAACTTGGTGGCTTCCACCTTGATGAAGGGCGCCTTCGCCAGGCGCGCCAGGCGACGCGCGATCTCGGTCTTGCCGACGCCGGTGGGGCCGATCATCAGGATGTTCTTCGGCGTGATCTCGTTGCGCAGGGATTCGTCCACCTGCTGGCGCCGCCAGCGGTTACGCAGGGCAATGGCCACGGCCCGCTTGGCCTGGTCCTGGCCGATGATGTGCTTGTCGAGTTCGCGCGTGATCTCGCGCGGCGTCATGGGGGTCGAGATGCTGTTGTCCACGGAAGGCCTCAGTAGTCGAGTTGCTCGATGGTGCGGTTGTGATTGGTGTAGATGCAGATGTCGCCGGCGATGGCCAGTCCCTTCTCGACGATGGCGCGGGCGTCCAGCTCGGTATTGTCGAGCAGCGCGCGTGCAGCGGACTGGGCATAGGGGCCGCCGGAACCGATGGCCATCAGGTCGTCCTCCGGTTCGATCACATCACCGTTGCCGGAGATGATCAGCGAGGCTTCCTTGTCGGCGACGCAGAGCAGGGCCTCGAGCTTGCGCAGCACGCGGTCGGTGCGCCAGTCCTTGGCCAGCTCGACGGCGGCGCGCACGAGATGGCCGCTGTGTTTCTCCAGCTTGCCCTCGAACAGTTCGAACAGGGTGAAGGCGTCGGCGGTGCCACCGGCGAAACCGGCGATGACCTGACCCTTGAGCAGACGGCGCACCTTGCGCGCGTTGCCCTTCATTACCGTGTTGCCCATGGTGACCTGGCCGTCGCCGCCGATGACGACCGAGTTGCCCCGACGTACGGAGAGAATGGTGGTGCCTCTGAATTGTTCCATGATGTAGCCTCAGTGGGATCGGGCGGGATTCTAACGCAAAAGCGGTTGGCAATTCCGCGATATGCGGGCGGTCATGGCAGATATCAAGGTTTCTTGCGAGCGCGCGGATGAGCGGCGTCGTATACCTGGGCCAGGTGCTGGAAATCGAGGTGGGTATAGACCTGGGTGGTGGCGATGTCGGCATGGCCGAGCAGTTCCTGCACCGCGCGCAGGTCGGCGCTGGATTCGAGCAGATGGGTGGCGAAGGAATGGCGCAGCATGTGCGGGTGCAGGTCGAGATCCAGGCCCTGCGCGGCGGCGAGCTGTCGCAGCCGTTGCTGGATGCCGCGATGGGACAGCCGCCGCCCCAGCCGGTTGACGAACAGCGCCGGCTCGGTCGGGTTGCGCAACAGCTCGCGCCGCGCCGGCAGCCAGCGTTGCAGCGCCTCGATCGCCTTGCGCCCGATCGGCAACTGGCGCTGCTTGCGTCCCTTGCCGGTGACACGCAGGCTGCGCTCGGCGAAATCGATGTCGACGAGATCCAGCGAGGCCAGTTCGGCCAGACGCAGGCCCGAGGAGTACATCAGTTCGAACAGGGCCAGGTCGCGTCGTCGCAGAGGCGGATCGTCGTCGCCGGCCCGCAGCAGCCGGTCGAGCTGTTCGCTGTCGGCGGTGCGCGGCAGCTTGCGTTCCGAGCGTGGCGCCTTGACATCCTGGGCCGGGTTGCGGGTCGCCAGGCGGTGACGGATCAGGTAGCGGTAGAGGCCGCGGATCGACGACAGCTCGCGCGCGATGGTGGTGCCGGAACAGCCCTGGCGGAAGCGCCGGGCGGCATGGGCGGCCACGGTTTCGTGATCGACCCGGGTCCAGTCGTTGATGCCGCGCTGCTCGAGAAAGGCGGCGAAGCGCTCCAGGTCGCGCCGGTAGTTCTGCAGCGTGTGCGGCGAGGCATGGCGTTCGTGGCGCAGCGCGTCGAGATAGCGGTCGACGGCTGCAGACAGGGACATATTCAGTCGAGGAACTGGCTGATCTTGTGGCTCACCAGTTCGCCCAGCTGGGACAGGAAGATGGTGCCCATGCCATCGATGAAGCGGTCGCGGCTCTTGCTGCCGAGCAGCAGCAGGCCGATGTCGTGGCTGTGGTAGAGCGGTATCAGCACGCAGGAGGTGATGTTGGCATGCTCGCCGAACAGCAGCTTGCGCACGCCGGGATCGAGCGGGCCGAACACCGGCTGGCGCTTGTTGACCCAGTTGCGGATCTTGGTGGCGTGCTTGCTCTCGGGGTCGAGCACGCTCTTCTCGAGTCCGGGCAGGCGCGAGCGCAGACGGTCGAGGAAACAGAACTCGGCCACATCGGTGTAGAAGAAGGTCTGTACCTGGTTGCGCGTCATGGCGACGATATCGTGCAGGTTGTCGCTGGACATCAGTTCCAGCGACAGGCGGTGGAAGCGCTGCGACAGCTCCTCGTTCTCGCGCGCCACATGAATCAGGTGGTTGAGCTGGGTCTTGAGTTTCTGGTTCTCGTCGCGCAGCGCGCGCAACTGGCGTTCGACCAGGGAAATGGAGCTGCCGCTTTCGTGGGAGAAGGTCAGGTTGGCGATCACCTCCGGGTGGCGTTCCAGCACGCCCGGGTTCTGGCGCAG
>WGBK01000429.1 GCA_015494335.1 Gammaproteobacteria bacterium
CATTTCTACATCAGCTATCTCGGCCGCGACCGGCGCGACGACAGCGAACGACAACCCTCGGTGCTGGTCAGCCAGCTGATCGACAGCATCCGCAACAGCGAGGGGCTGGAATTCGAGATCAGCCAGGCGCCGCTGCAGGCCTTCAGCGCACTCAACTTCGATAGCGAGAAGGGGCCCAGCGGCGGCAGCTTTGCCGAACACTGGCGGGTCGGAAAGGAACAGGAACCACTCCGGCCCTTTATCGAGCAGGCACTGGAAGTCGAAAGCGGAGATACGAGCGACATCGTCGAATTGCGGCAGTTGACGGACTTCCTGCGCAACCCGAGCCGTTATTTCCTGCGGCAGGGACTGGGCATGCAACTGCGCTGGGACGATTACGAACTGGAAGACGACGAACCCTTTGATCTGAACGGTCTGTCCGCTTACCAGTTGCGACAGGCCTGGATCGACGCGGCCCTGGAGGCGCAAGACCCGGTGCAAACCGAACGGCGGCTGCGCAACGAAGGCCTGCTGCCGCCGGGAAACCTGGGATATCGGCAGCTGGAAATCACCCGCGAGGCTGTGGATGCCCTGCTGATCAAGCTGCGAAATGAATATCCGGATATCGGCCGCGAGCGGATGGAGCTGGATCTCGACCTGCAGGGCTTGCGGCTGCGCGGTGAACTGGTCAGCCATTCGCCAGGACAGTGGCTGCGCATCGAGGCGGGCAGCGACAAGCCGGCAAGAAAATTGATCTGGTGGACCGAGCACTGCCTGATGAACCTTCAACAACCCAGGGAGATGCACATCTTTTTCGGCAACAAGGCCGGGCATCACCTTCTGCCGATACTGGAAGAGGAGCAGGCTCTCGAATGGCTGCAGCGACTGATCGGCTTGTTCCGACAGGCGGCGATGCGGCCCCTTCCCCTGTTTCCGGAATCCTCCTGGGCCTATGCGGATGGGCTCGACAAGAAAGGCAAGGACGAGGCAGAGTACAAGGCCCGGCAGAAAATGTTCGAGTCCGACGATTACAACCATGCCGAGATCGAGGATGAATGGGTCGGTATGCTGATGCGCCATCAACGGGAATTGCCCGATGGATTCGAGGAGCTGGCCGAGGAGCTGGTGCTGCCGGTGGTGCGTGGGTTCCGGAAACCTGCCAGGAAAAAGGGGGGCAAGTCATGAGCCTGCAGGAACTGGACATTGCCGATTTTCCGTTGCGAGGCGTTTCCCTGATTGAAGCCAGCGCCGGCACCGGCAAGACCTGGACCATCACCCGCCTCTATGCCCGCGCCTTGCTGGAACGGCAGCTCAGCGTGCAGCAGATCCTCGTAGTCACCTTCACCGATGCGGCAACCCAGGAACTCAAGGGCCGCATTCGTGAGTTCGTCAGCGGCCTGCTCGACTATATCGAAGGCGAGAAAAAAGGGGAGGAGGATTACGCAGACATCTTTTCGGCTTACCGGGGAGAATCTCAGGTTGCTGAAACCTTGCGCAATGCACTGATCGACATGGACGAAGCCAGCATCCATACCATCCACGGTTTCTGCCAGCGCGCCCTGAGCGCCTATCCGCTGGATACCGGCTCGTTGCTGCAGCAGGAATTGATGGAAGACGAAGGCGAATTGAAACTGGCCGTAATGAAAGACTTCTGGCGTCGGGAAGTCGTCCGCATGCCCGATGATTCATTGGCCTGGCTGCTGGATATCTGGAAGAAACCCGAAGACATGATCAGGGCCATGGAGCCGCTATTGGACTACCCTGAACTGTTGGAAGAATTTCAGAATCAAGAAAATACGGAAGAAAAACATCTTCTGTCTCTGGCCCAGGAGTATGAAAACCATTGGAATGAAGAGCTCCTGGTACAGTTGTTAACGGGCCCGGATGAAGTAAAGATCGTCAAGAAGAGGGTAAACAGGAATACAGTGGAAAAATGCTGTGATCTGGTGAACCAGTTCCTGAAAGGAAACATGGAGGTGTTGGAAGAGGATGCATTGAAATATGTCACTTGTTCCCATTATGAAGGCAGATGTATCGAAGAAAAGCGCCATCTGGTAGAGCAGCCTCTTTTCGAAATGTTCGAACGGATCATCGAGGCGTACAAGCGCTACAGGAATGCCCAAAAGCGTGACTACCTGGTCAGTGCGGTAACATGGGTAAGTAGGGAGTTGCAAAAACGCAAGGAACGGCAAATGGCCGTTTCCTTCGATGATCTGATCGGCCGATTGCACGATGCCCTTGCGGGCGGGAACCATCGGCTGGCCCGGCGCCTGCGCGAGGATTATCCGCTCGCCCTGGTCGATGAATTCCAGGACACCGACCAGCGCCAGTTCGAAATCTTCCGCAGCATACAGGCCCACGACGAGCAATGCGGCCTGGTCATGATCGGCGACCCGAAACAATCCATTTACGGCTTTCGCGGCGGTGATGTATTTACCTACCACCAGGCGCGCAAGGCGGCGGCACGGCAACATACACTGATCCGCAACTACCGTTCCCGGGCATCCATGGTGCAGGCTGTCAACCAATTGTTCGGTCATGGTGGAAATCCCTTCGTGTTCGATAAGCTGATGGATTTTCAGCCCGTCGAGGCGGCGCGGGAGGAACTGATCCTAGAGGACCCGCAGGGCAACGAAGCCTTCGTCGTCTGGCGCGAACCCTGCACGGAAAAGGAAGCCGCGGCTGGTTCAATGGAGCGGCATTTTGCCGAATACTGCGCGCGAGAGATTCAGCGCCTGCTGTCGCAAGGAGAGATTCGCCTGAATACGGCGAAGGACAAAGAATTGCGTCGCGTACAAGCGGGCGACATGGCGGTACTGGTGAATACCAATGCCCAGGCTAGATCGGTGCAACAGGCCTTGTCGAAGCGGGGCATTTCCAGTGCTCTACGCAGCCAGGAATCGGTTTTCGAAAGCGATCAGGCGCGCGAAATGCTGCGACTGCTCGATGCCGTGATCGAGCCCGATCCCTCGCGTCTTGCCGTGGTATTGGCCGGGGATCTTTTCGGCTGGAGCGCGGCTCGCATCCAGGGCCTGCAGTCGGATGGCCCGGAAATGATCCGCCAGCTCGAAAGACTGCGCGACTATCACGACCTGTGGCGCAGCCAGGGCATCATGGCGATGATGGGGCGCCTGCTTTCCGATCAGGGAAGCCTGCCCCGCCTGTTGGCCATGCCCGAGGGCGAGCGCAGTGTCACCAACTGGCTGCAACTGATCGAGCTGTTGCAGCAACAGGGCAGCCGGCATGCCAACCCCGCGGAAACCCTGCGCTGGCTGCAACAGCAGCTGCAGGGACATACCGACCTGAAGGCCGACAGTCACCAGTTGCAACTGGAAAGCGACCGCGAACTGGTGACCATCCTGACCATACACAAGGCCAAGGGCCTGGAATTTCCGCTGGTGTTCATTCCCTATGCCTGGCGTGGCAAAACGAACCGGTCGAAGCTACCGGATTGCTATGTCACCCATGATACGGAGGGCAACAAGCGCGTTCATCTTTTCGACGATACCTTCCTCGAGGATTGGCGAAAGGAACAGCTGGCCGAGCAGATCCGCCTGTTCTATGTCGCGGTTACGCGGGCCGTGCATCGCTGCTATATCGGCTGGTGTCGGGCCAATGGCAGCGATAAAACGGCGCTTGCACATCTGTTGTATCGCAACGAATCTAGCCAGGTGGATTTGTCCTGCCCGGAGGCCAGTGATTTCGATGCGCCTTGGCAGCGACTGAACGCGCAAGGCGCTTTGGTGCGTCTGCAGGAACCGCCGGAGGAATCGGGTTCCGGCAAGACGTTCTCCGAAGAAGAAAGCTCGATACCGGCGGCCCGCCGACTGCATCGCCTGTTGCAGCGCGCCTGGCGCATGAGTTCCTATTCACAGATCGTCAGCGGAAGTTTCGACAAGGATGTGGAGCGGGCCGAACACGAGGACCCCGCAGCGCCGGAGACCGAGTACCTGGAAATCCTACCTTCCACGACGAACCGGAATCGTTTCAGCTTTCATAAAGGTGCCAAGGCGGGGAATTTCCTTCATGAATTGATGGAAGACCAGCGCCTCGACATGTCGGCGGACGAAATGCTGATCCGGGAGAAGTTGAACGCCTACGG
>WGBK01000430.1 GCA_015494335.1 Gammaproteobacteria bacterium
CGCGTTTCCCCGACTGGGAACACCTGGACGATTTCCGCCGCTTTGCCGATGAGGTGCGCGAGGCCACCGGCGGCATCCCCATCGGTTTCAAGCTCTCCGCCCAGCATATCGAGCGCGACATCGAGGCGGCACTGCAGGTGGGGGTGGACTACATCATCCTCGACGGCCGCGGCGGTGGCACCGGCGCCGCGCCGCTGCTCTTCCGCGACAACATCTCGGTGCCTACCATCCCCGCGCTGGCGCGGGCGCGCCGTTATCTCGATGCCCAGGGGCGCGACGACATCACCCTGGTCATCACCGGCGGCCTGCGACTACCGGCGGACTTCATCAAGGCCCTGGCCCTGGGGGCGGATGCCATCGCCGTCTCCAACAGCGCCCTCCAGTCCATCGGCTGTCTGGGCATGCGCGCCTGCAACACCAACAACTGCCCGGTGGGCGTCGCCACCCAGAAGCCCGAGCTGCGTTCACGCCTGAAGATCGAGAAGGGCGCCGAGCAGCTCGACAACTTCTTCCGCGCCGCCACCGAGCTGATGCAGGTGATGGCCCGCGCCTGCGGCCACGATCATCTGAACAAGTTCTGCGTGGACGATCTCACCACCTGGAAGAAGGAGATGGCCGAGCTGGCTGGAATTGCCTGGGGAGGCCCGAACTAGAGCCGTTTTCGGGGCCGGAAGCGGGATGGAAAACTTTTTTGTATTTTCATGGAACATGGAGTTAGCTCCAGCATGTCATAGGTTTCGAGACCCTTACTTTCGAGGCATGACATGAAACCCACTACCCGCGCCCTGACCGGGGCTGCACTGCTCTTGAGCGCAAGCTCATCCGTCTGGGCACACGACCCCATCTTCGGTGTCGGCCCCCACGTATTGTTCAAGGACGGCATGGAGGTTTCCCTGGGCATCGACAATGAATCTGCCGGCAAGGAAGACGAGACCACACTGTCCGCGGAGCTGACCTGGGGCCTTACAGGCGACTGGGCCGCCGGCATCGAGCTGCCCTACCGGATCACCGACGGCGAGGATGGCGCGGGCGATGCTGTGCTGTTCACCAAATACCGTTTCTGGCGCCGGGACAGCCTGGGCCTGCAGGAATCGGCGGCCCTGTTTGCCAAGTGGATCCCCGATACCGCCAGCGAAGCCTTGAGCAAGCAGGCCGACGACCTGATCTTGGGTGCGGCCTGGGGCTACGAAGGCCGCAAACAATACCGCTGGGCCAGCCTGCGCTACCGTATCAACGGCAAGAACGATGCCGGCATCGACCGCGGCGATCGCATACTGTTGGATTTTGTACTGGGCTGGCGGCCCGACCCCAGGGGCTACCGCGAGCCGGATACCGTGTGGCTGCTGGAACTCAACGGTGAATACGGCCGGCAGACCCGCCTCAATGGCCAGGATCTTGCCAACAGCGGTGGCAGCGAGTGGTTCCTGTCTCCAGGCATCTTCTGGACCCAGCGCAATTTCGCCATCAAGGCCGGCGTGCAAATCCCGGTGACGGAGAACCTTCGCGGCAACCAGACCGCTTCCGACTATCGTGCCCAGGTCGATTTCGAGTGGCACCTTTAACCTGAAACCCGCAAGGAGAAAACCCATGAAAAACCCAATCAAGTTCCTCTTCCCCGCCATGCTGTTGCTGCTCGGCAGCCTGATCCCGACCGCCCAGGCAGAAGGCACGCGCTACGAGATGCGTGTCGACGGCCTCGCCTGTCCTTTCTGCGCCTATGGCATCGAGAAAAAATTCAAGGCCATCGAAGGTACCTCGAACATCGATGTCGATCTGGACAAGGGCCTGGTCACCGTCGATCTGGCCAAGGGCAAACAGTTCACCGAAGACCAGATGAAGGCCCTGTTCTCCGATTCCGGCTTCACCTTTCGCGGCATGAAGACACAAGCCCATGAGTGATGACGCAACAATGAACAATGAGCGTCTGGACCCGGATCTCAAGCGCCAGCGCGGCGTTACCTTGTTCACCTTGTTCACTACCAGCGGCACCCTGATCTGTTGCGCCCTGCCGATCCTGCTGGTCACCTTCGGCCTGGGATCGGCCGTGGTGGCCATGACCAGCGCGGCACCTTTCCTGATCACCCTGACCCAATACAAGATCTGGGTATTCCTGTTTTCCGGACTGATGCTGCTGATCGGTGGCTGGGTCATCTACCGGCCGGGCCGCAGTTGCCCGACCGATAGCGAACTCGGTGCGGCCTGCGCCCGTGCCGACCGCTGGAACCGACGCATCTACTGGTCCTCGGTCATCGTCTGGAGCATTGGATTCTTCGCGGCCTACCTGTTGCTGCCGATCCGGATCTGGCTGGACCTGTAACCGCGCGAGCATCAGGGTACACTGATCATCAGGGTTACGGAGAAAAACATGAAAATCGAAATCTTTTCATCACCCGGTTGCGGCAAGTGCGGCCAGGCCAAGATCCGGTTGAAGGAACTGGTGGATGAACTGATGGCGCAACAGCCCGATCTTGGTATCGAGTGGCGCGAGGTGAACATCCTCGAGGAGATTGACTATGCCGTCGATCTCGGCGTGCTTTCGGCGCCATCCCTCGCCATTGACGGCAAACTGGTTTTTACCAGCCTGCCGGGCACAAAGCGCCTGCGCAGGGAAATCGAGCAGCGCAGCAGATGAGCACTAGCCGTTTCACGATACGCGAGGTCAGCCATCAGACCGGCCTCAGCCCGGACACCTTGCGCTACTACGAGAAGATCGAGCTGTTGCCGCGGGTTCAGCGCAACCGCAGTGGCCGCCGGGAGTACAGCGACCAGGATCTGTCCCGTCTGCGTTTCATCCAGCGAGCACAGAAGATGAATTTCAGCCTCGCCGAGATCGCCGATCTGCTCGACATGCGCAACAACCCGCTGCAGGCGCGCAACGAAATCCGCCTGTTGACACAGAGAAAGCTGGAACAGGTGGAGGAGCACCTGCAAGCCCTCACCACCCTGCGCGACGAACTGACGCTGTTGCTGAACCTCTGCCGGGGATCCGAGAACGGCTGCCCGATCATCGAGGGTCTGGAGGAAGAACGGAAATAATTCTGCGTACCGGACGCTTTATATCCGGGTCCAATTAATGGCGGAGAGCGAGGGATGACTCGGCGCTTCCCTGCGCCTCGCCCTGCGGATTCGCTGCGCTCATGCCGCATCGCTCCCGGCGATGCGGTCGAACCCTCTGATCGGGTTCGAACCCCTCGCGTGTGTATTGGGCGGCTTCCATAAAAAAACCCGGACGCTTGAGGTCCGGGTTCAATAATGGCGGAGAGCGAGGGATTCGAACCCTCGATACGCTATCAACGTATACACCCTTAGCAGGGGTGCGCCTTCAGCCACTCGGCCAGCTCTCCTGATTCTTGCGACTACATCCTAGTAGCTGTTGCCCAGATTCTCCTGATTCTGTTCGGCCTTGATCCGCTCGTAGATCTCTTCGCGGTGTACGGCGACTTCGCGCGGGGCGTTGACACCAATACGGACCTGATTTCCCTTGACGCCCAATACCGTGACGGTCACATCGTCACCGATCATCAAGGTCTCACCTACTCGCCTTGTCAAAATAAGCATTTTACATCTCCAATAAAGTCAATCACAAAAGCGGGCTTGATCACTGCCACCCGTCTATATCCAATGGAACACTATCCCAATGTCCGAGCTTCGCGATTCTACCCGAGTCACCGGCACAGGGCCATACTAAAACCAAGCGCTTTCGTCGGTTTTTACGGATGGATCACTCTTCGCTGTCATCGGCCAGATCGAAGCCGTCGTGGAGGGCGCGGACACCCAGTTCGAGGTATTTTTCGTCGACGACGACGGATACCTTGATCTCGGAAGTGGAGATCATCAGGATGTTGATGCCCTCGCGGGCGAGGATCTCGAACATGCGGCTGGCAATCCCGGCATGGGAGCGCATGCCCACGCCGACGATAGAGAGCTTGACGATGCGGTTGTTGCCGGAGACTTCTCTCGCGCCCAGCTTTTCGGCGGTATTCTGCAGGATCTCGAGGGCGGCCTCGTAGTCGTTGCGGTGCACAGTGAAGGTGAAGTCGGTGCTGCCATCGGCACCGATGTTCTGCACGATCATGTCCACCTCGATGTTGGCGTCGGAGACGGGTCCGAGGATCTCGTAGGCCACGCCGGGGGTGTCGGGCACGCCGTTGATGGTCAGTTGGGCCTCGTCGCGATTGAACGCGATACCGGAAATGACTGCCTGTTCCACGCTGTCTTCCTCGTTGTCATCGGATGTGATCAGGGTGCCCTCGCCTTCCTCGAAGGAGGACAGCACACGCAGGGGCACATTGTACTTGCCGGCAAACTCGACGGCGCGGATCTGCAACACCTTGGACCCGAGGCTGGCCATTTCGAGCATTTCCTCGAAGGTAATGCGTTCGAGACGGCGCGCCTCTGCAACCACCCGCGGATCGGTGGTATAGACGCCATCGACATCGGTGAAGATCTGGCATTCGTCGGCCTTCAGCGCCGCGGCCAGGGCCACGCCGGTGGTGTCGGAACCGCCGCGCCCGAGGGTGGTGATATTGCCATCGGCATCGACGCCCTGGAAGCCGGCGACCACGACGATACGCCCGAGTTCGAGGTCGCGGCGGATGTTGTCAGCGTCGATGGACAGGATACGTGCCTTGTTGTGGGCATCATCGGTGAGGATGCGCACCTGGCCGCCGGTGTAGGAGCGGGCCGGGAAACCCCGCTTCTGCAGCGCCATCGACAGCAGCGCAATGGTGACCTGCTCGCCGGTGGTCAGCAGCACATCGAGTTCGCGGCCGCGGGCACGGGGATCGATCTGTTTCGCCAGCTCGGTCAGGCGATTGGTTTCACCGCTCATCGCCGAGACCACGACCACCAGGTCGTTGCCCTGCTGCTTGTAGCCGATGATCTTGTCGGCCACGGCCTCGATGCGCTCGACGCTGCCGACCGAGGTGCCACCGTATTTCTGGACGATAAGCGCCATCTAGGGAGCCTCTGATTGAATCTGGACGAAGCAGATTATGCCTGAAATGTTCGAGAA
>WGBK01000431.1 GCA_015494335.1 Gammaproteobacteria bacterium
GGGCCGTGACGACATCGTGGAGAACCGCTACGTGGGCATGAAGTCGCGTGGGTGCTACGAGACCCCGGCGGGCACCGTCATGCTCAAGGCGCATCGCGCCATGGAGTCGCTCACCCTCGACCGCGAGGCCGCGCACCTCAAGGACGAGCTGATGCCGCGCTATGCGAGCATCATCTACAATGGCTACTGGTGGAGTCCCGAGCGCGAGGCCCTGCAGGCACTGATCGACCAGACCCAGCAGACGGTCAACGGCGAGGTGCGCGTCAAGCTGTACAAGGGCAACGTCACCGTGGTCGGCCGCCGCTCCGAGAGCGACAGCCTGTTCGACGAGTCCATCGCCACCTTCGAGGACGATGCCGGCGCCTACGACCAGAAGGATGCCGAGGGCTTCATCAAGCTCAACGCCCTGCGCCTGCGCATCGCCGGCAAGAAGCGGCGTCGATGAATCCATCCACGCTTCGGCCGGTAGCCATCCGCATCCTGCTGTGGGCGCTGTTCATCGGCGTGCTGCTGTGGTTGTCCGGTTGCCAGGAAGACCGCATCGAGAGTACCGAGCAGGCGATTCAGCAGAACTATTTCCTGCAATCCCTGAGCCTGGTGGAAAGCGCCGGCCAGCTTCTGATGCGGCCGGGCCTGACCGAGGATGACATCACGCGCGCCATGCAGCGCATGGATCTCGGTCTGGAGCAGGCGCGCAAGGTCGAGGACGGTTTTCTGAAGAAGTTGGAACCCCGGCTGGCGCGCGAATATCGTGAAAAGTTCATCCAGGGCGTCGAGGAATACCGTCTCGGCGTCGAAGCCTCGGATCGCGAGCGTCAGCTCCAGGGTCTCGGAAGGCTGGGTCAATGGGGCGAGTACTGGAACCCGGTCAAGTCGGAGGTGCTGGCCAGGCTGGAACGCATGAACCAGCCCGAGCCGCGCTGATCCCGTCATTATCCGTGCAGGGGGTTGCCTGCATGCGCAAGGGAAGCTCTGATTGAATCTGGACGAAGCAGATTATGCCTGAAATGTTCGAGAACAAGGCGAAGTTCGCAGCCAATAGCCAGCTATTGGCAAGAGCTTCAACGCAGTTATCGGGCATTTCAGGCATGAGATGCGAGTTCATGATTCGATCAGAGGTTCCCAAGATCATCCACATCGATATGGACGCCTTCTTCGCCTCGGTGGAGCAGCGCGACCATCCCGAGCTGCGCGGCAAGCCCGTGGCCGTTGGCGGCTCGCGCAAGCGCGGCGTGGTGGCCGCGGCCAGTTACGAGGCGCGTCGTTTCGGCGTGCGCTCGGCCATGCCCTCGGTCACGGCCCGCCGAAAGTGTCCGCAACTGATTTTCGTTCGACCCCGTTTCGAGGCCTACAAGGCCGTGTCGCGGCAGATCCACGCCGTGTTCCGGCGCTATACCGATTGCATCGAACCCCTGTCCCTGGACGAAGCCTATCTGGATGTCACCGAGAACAAGCCGGGCATCGAGCTGGCTACCGAGCTGGCCGAGCGGATACGCGCCGAGATCCGTGCCGAAACCGGTCTCACCGCCTCCGCCGGCGTTTCCTACAACAAGTTCCTGGCCAAGGTGGCCTCCGATGTCAACAAGCCGGACGGCCTGTTCGTGATCCCGCCACAGCGGGCCCAGGCCTTCATCGACCGCTTGCCCATCGAACGCTTCCACGGGGTCGGCAAGGCCACGGCCCGCCGCATGCGGGCCCTGGGCATCGAAAACGGCGCGAATCTGCGCCAGACACCGCTGGACGAACTGTTGCGCCATTTCGGCAAGGCCGGGCAGTACTTCCATGCCGTGGCCCGGGGCGAGGATCCTCGCCCGGTGCGCAGCGAACGTCAGCGCAAATCCCTCGGGGCCGAGTCCACCTTCGAGGAAGATCTCTGCGAAATGGATGCCTTGCAACAGCGCCTGTCGGACATCGCCGAGGAGGTAGCCGCCCGCCTGCAACGCCAGGATTTGCAGGGGCGCTGCCTGACGCTCAAGATCAAGTTTGCCGATTTCACGCAAATCACCCGTGCCCGAAGTTTTGACTCGCCCCTGTGGCAATCCAACCGGCTGCGCCTCGAAGGACTGCGCCTGCTGCGGGAAAACTTTCGTCCCGGCATGTGCATCCGTCTGCTCGGGCTGACCCTGTCGCGATTGTCGCCCGTCGATGATGAAACCGAAGCATCGCTTCGGCAGCTGGAGCTGGGTCTCTGAAGGAGCGGTATCGTCGAGGATGAGAGGCGAACGGGCGGCTTGTGCCACCCGTCCGCCCGGTTACTACTGGACGTTTACAGAGACGGTGACGGAAGCGGAATCCGACGTGCCGTCATTGACGACGAACTCGAAGGCGTCCTGCCCGGCAACCGTGGACCGGAAGATTACCAGGCCATGGGCATCCGTAACCGTATCACCGGCATTGATCGGGGTGACGCCATCGGCCTGGAACAGGTTGCCCTGGCTCGGCAGGCTGGAGATGCGAGTACTCAGTGCGTCGCCATTTACATCGGCACCGCCGATGTAAATGGCCCGATCGGATCCATCGGCGGACGCGGTCACGACTCCCGGGTTGAACTGTGGGTTGCCCGCCGCGGTCCAGAGGGGCATATCCGCCGTTCCACCGCTGCCCAACACGCCATCATTGGCGTTGGCTGAGAGGTCACGCGCGAGGCTGCCGCTGCCTTCATCGAATCTCCAGTAGCCAACCAGCCCCGCTTCGTTGCCGGTCAGGGTCTTGTTCATGTTGGCCAGGATCTCGGCCTGCGTGCGTGCAGTACTCCACACACGAATTTCATCGATCGATCCCTCGAAAGGGGTCAGCGGGTTGACCGTGGTATTGCCAAAGCTCAAAGGCCTGTCATTGGTTATGTTGCTCAGGTTGAGGCTTGCCAGAGCCGTGTTATTGGTGGATGTGATCTCGCTTTGTAGCTGGCCATCGACATACAATCGCATGAATTGGTTGCCCCCGGCGCGCACCCCGGCGACATGATGCCACTCTCCCTCTTTCAGGGCGAACGGACTACTGTTGATCCACGGAACCACTGTTTGGTCGTATGTGGCAAATGATACGGTACCGATTCCATTCCGTGCGGTGAGCCGCAAGGTATAGGGGTAGTTGCTAAAGGGGCCGCCCTTTTCCAACATGGTGATACTGCTCGGGCTGCTCGGGGTGTTAACGAGTGCGGACTTGAACCACAGTTCCACGGTGACATTATCGACGGCGTTATCCAGCGATGCACTGTCTGGCACGGCTACGACATCCTGTTCCGAACGGGTAAACCTCAATGCTGTCCCCGCGGCCGCTACCGGCGGGGTGCTGTCGCTGATGTCGACCGTCACGGGGGACGAGTCTACACCCGAGGCATCGAGATCGTGTGCGACAAAGGTGAATCGGTCGTTGCCGCCGGTTGCGGAGCGATATACAACCCTTCCGGCCACAACTCTGCCTGATCCACCGGGCAGGTACGACCAATCGCTGACCGTGTCGCCTACCGCAACGGGCGTGCTGCCATCGGACTGAAACAGAGTGCCGTTGGTTGGCAAACTCGCGATATGGAGAGCCAGCACACCCGGATCCGCATCCGAGCCCGCCAGCGTAATAACCGAATTGCCGCCGGGAGCGGTGACGATCCTGTTGATGGGGGAATCGGGGAGCGTCCAGTTGGCGCCTGCCAGCAGGTTGCCGGGATTGTTGCCCGCAAGATCATTTGCCGTCGTGCCGGTTCCTTCGTCCAGGGGCCAGTAGGCGATCAGGCCGGTTTCCGTGCCCTGCAGGTACTGGGGCATCAGGGCCATGATCCAGCTGCTGCTCAGCGCCGAGTTCCAGACGGAAACATGACTGATCTCGGCATCGGCGGTAGGGTCGGGGTTGTCGCCGAACTTGCCGATATAGTGTGCGCCGGTGCCTGTGGTGGCGCCCGCGGAGGTGATCTGAGTACCCTGACCGACCAGAATCCCGTTGTGATACAGCCGGACCGTATTCCCGGTGCGCGTGACGGCAATGAAACTCCACTGCCCGACCGCCAGTACATCCGTCGAGGTGAAGGTATCCAGGCCACTGCCGAACTTGTCGCTGCTGAAACGAATTCCACCCGTCGCCGAACTGCTCAACAGGAAGCGATGGCTCCCCACCGCGGCGGTCTCCTGCGAATAGAACACCATGCCATCGGTCAGAGTGGAGGGTTTCACCCACATGGCCAGGGTGAAGTCGTCGGAAGCGGAAAGATCAAGGCTGTTGCCGGCCGCGGGGATCTCGATACCGTTCGTGGTGGTGTCCACGGAAGTCAAGGCCTTCCGTGCTGTCGGTGGCGTATTGACAATGACCTCGCGGATCATTGTTGTCGCCGCGTTGCCGCTGGCATCGGTGACGTTATAGGTCAGGGTATAGCTGCCGGCAACATTGATATCGACCGTGCCGGTAATATCGATCGTCAGATTGTCGTCCGCGATATCGGTCGCCGTGACCGGATCGGTGAAGGCGGTTCCCAGGCTTACGATGAAAGGACTGGGTCCGTTCAGATGGATCACCGGCGGGGTCGTGTCCTCAACGGTGACGGAGGCCGAGCCGGTGCCCGTATTGCCCGCGTTATCGGTAAACGAGAAGGTTACGACCGTTGTGCCCAGAGGAAACAGCGACGGGGCATCGTTCGTCTCGCTGGCAATACCGCCGGCATCATCGCCGCTGGCGCCGGACAGGAAGGCCACAATGGCCGGATCCGTAGCCGGGGCGCCATTCGGCGCACTGGCTTCCACCGTGATGTCGGCCGGTACCGATACGGTTGGGGCCGTGGTGTCGGCCGTATTCTGTTTGCTGCCGCCACAGCCCGATAGCAGGGCGAAAAGGACGAGAAGGGAAGAGCGAGCGTACGATCCTGTTGTTCGGAACATGGTGGTATCCTCGTTGATGGTTGTTCGTAACAAGGATTCTTACCCGACTGCGTAATTATCCATATCCCATGAATATGGGGTGACGGACAGTCCCCAGGCTATCTCCCCCGCCGCCTTTGGCAGGCATTGTTCCACGGCCCCGGTCTCGATGCTGAATCTCGCATTTCCCAACGGTTAGAGGGTTTGACGCCTGGCCGATGCTGGCCTGTCATCAACGGCTGATGCAGGTTCCGACAAGGCTGTTCTGTGAGCTGCCGCATGGGCTCTGGCGGCCCGTATCGGCTAGACTGCGGGTTTTCTCGCCCGGACCCTCAGGATGAAACAGGCCCTCAAGAAGATCGTCAAAGTCCCGCTACAGCAGGCGGCGGCGCGTTTCGGCGCGCATCGGCGCAATGCCGCCGGTCCGCGGCTGTGGATTCTGATGTATCACCGTATCCTGCCGCCCACCGATCCGCGCTACGCCGAGGAAGAACCCGGCATGATCGTCGAGCCGGACACCTTCCGCATGCACCTGCAGACGCTGAAACGGCATTTCACGGTGATGCCGCTGGGCGAATGGGTGGAACGGGCCCGCAACGACCAGCCCCTGCCGCCGAAGGCCTGCGCCATCACCTTCGACGACGGCTGGCTCGACAACTACGAATACGCCTTTCCGATCCTGCAACAGGAACAGGTTCCGGCGACCCTGTTCGCGGTATCGCACATGATCGGCACGCGCGAGCTGTTCTGGCCCAATCGCATCGTCCGGCTGTTGCAACAACCTCGCGAGCGGTTGCGGGAATTCCCGTGGCTGGCGGAGTTGCTGGGGGAAGAGGATATGGATGCGGAACGATCTTCGCAGTTGATCTATTCGCTGAAATCCCTGCCCGATCATGAACTGCTCGAACGCATTGACAAGGCTGAAGCGGAGCTGGGCCTGACGGCACCGGAGCATCCCGTGCTGCTGGACTGGCACCAGCTTGCCGAGATGGCCGAAAGCGGTCTGTTCGAGATCGGGTCCCATACCTGCCATCATTTCCGGCTTCGGGAAACCCTGCCGGCCGAAGTTCTGGAGCGCGAGGTATCCGAAAGCAAGCAGCGTCTTGAAGAGAGGCTGGAAAGGCCGGTCGAACTGTTTTGTTATCCGAACGGGGATCTTTGTCCGCAAGCTCGTGAAGCAGTATTCCGGCATTATCGAGCCGCCGTCACAACTTGCGGAGGCATCTGCGCGAAGAACACCGATGCCATGCAGATGCCGCGCTACGGCGTGCATCAGGGTAGTGCATCGACACCAATCCAGCTACTGGCCCGCCTCTCCGGCTGGCCGATGACCTGAAGATCGCTTCTCGTCGCTTCAGTCGCTTTCCGCAAGCGTTTCCAGCAAGCGTTTCTTCAGGCGTTCCAGCAGGGCCGGATCCTGCACCGGCCGGTGCTGTTCGTCGACGAGGAAAAAGATATCCTCGACGCGTTCGCCTAGGGTGGTGATCTTGGCGTGGCTCACCTGCAGGCCGCATTCCGCGATGGCGTTGGCGATGGTATAGAGCAGGGCGGGGCGGTCCGCGGCGGTGATGCCGAGGATGCTGTGCTGATTCTTCTCGTCGACGGTGATGCGTATCTCGGGTTCGATGCGGAAGGACTTGAGTTGACGCGGCAGGCGTGGATTGCTGGGCGGTTGCGGGTCCTGCTTCTGCTGCAGGGCCTGCAGCAGGCTGTCGCGGATCAGCCGGATGTCGCCGGCGTCGGAGAGCGGCTCGCCATCGGCGTTCTGGATGATGAAGGTATCCAGGGTATGGCCATCGCGGGTGGTGTAGATGTCGGCATGCAGGATATCGAGGTTCATGCTGCTGAGCAGGCCGGCGACGCGCGCGAACAGACGCGGCGTATCCTCGGTATAGACGAAGATCTCGGTGGACTTGCTGCGCGCGGACTGGCGGATGTTGACCACCGAATCGGCCCCGGGGCAATCCATGATCGAGGAGACATGCCAGACGATCTCCTCGGCCTTGTGGTGCAGGAAGTAGTCACCGGGGAACAGATCGCAGAGGCGGCGTGCCTGTTCCAGCTGTCCGGACTGATGGCTGATCAGGCCGCAGGCGGCCTCGCGGTTCTCGAAGATGATCTCGCCGATGTCCTGGGGCTGTTCCAGGCCTTGGCGCAGCACCTTGCGGGTGGACAGGTAGAGTTCGCGCAGCAGGCTCGCCTTCCAGTTGTTCCACTGCTTCGGGTTGGTGGCGCGGATGTCGGCCACGGTCAGCAGATAGAGATAGTCGAGCATGCTTTCGCTGCCCACGGTGCGCGCGAAATCGTGCACCACTTCCGGGTCGCTGATGTCCTTGCGCTGCGCCGTCATCGACATGATCAGATGATTGCGCACCAGCTCGGAAACCACCCGCGTATCCTTGCGGTTCATGCCGTGAAGCCGGCAGAAGGCCTCGGCTTCCTCGGCGCCGAGCACCGAGTGATCGCCGTCGCGTCCCTTGGCGATATCGTGGAACAGGCCGGCCAGGTAGAGCAGCTCGGGCTTTTCCAGATGATCGTGGATATCGCTGCACAGCGGGAACTCGTGTCGGTGTTCCGGCACCGAGAAACGGCGCAGGTTGCGGATCACGAACAGCGTGTGCTGGTCCACGGTGTAGGCATGGAACAGGTCGTACTGCATGCGCCCGACGATCTTCTCGAAGGCCGGGATATAGGCCGCCAGCACGCCGTAGCTGTTCATCCGGCGCAGCTGGTGGATGATGCCGGTGGGCGCGCGCATGAAGCTCATGAACAGCTCGGTATTTCTCGGGTCGCGGCGGAAATCGTCGTCGATGAGATACAGGTGCTGACGGATCAGGCGAATGGTGGCCGCATGGGGGCCCTTGATGTCGGGGCGGCTCTGCATCAGCAGGAAGATCTCGATCAGCGCCGACGGATTGCGCTGGAACACCTGTTCGTCCACCGCCTCGACATAGCCGCTGCGCAGGATGAAATCCTCGTTGAGCCGGCGCGTGATATGGAAGAATTTCTTGAACAGGATTTCCTGCTGCAGCAGCTGCAGCAGCATCTCGTTGAGCCGCTCGAGCTGCATGATGGTGCGGTAGTAGCGCTGCATGAACTGTTCGATGGCCTGGTTGTTTTCCTCACCCTGATAGCCGAACAGCAGGGCCAGCTCGCGCTGGTACTCGAACAGCAGGCGGTCCTCGCGTCGTCCGGTGAGGCGATGCAGCGCGAAGCGGATACGCCACAGGTGAGTCTGGCCGTCGATCAGGGCCTGGTACTCCTCGGCGGTGAGAAAGCCGTGATCGACCAGTTCGCTGAGATCGCGAGCGCCGTAATGCCGCTTGGCCACCCAGCCGATGATCTGGATGTCGCGCAGGCCGCCGGGGCCCTCCTTGACGTTGGGCTCGAGGTTGTAGGCGGTATCGTTATAGCGCAGATGGCGCTGCTTCTGTTCTTCCAGCTTGGCGACCAGGAAATCCTTCGAAGACCACATCTTCTTCGGCGAGATGGCCTTCTCGAAGCGCTGGTACAGCGGCTCGCTGCCGGCGATGCGGCGCGACTCGATCATGTTGGTGATGACCGTGACATCCTGCTTGCCTTCCTGGATGCATTCGCGCAGGGAACGCACGCTGGAGCCGACTTCCAGGCCGATGTCCCAGAGAAAGGTCACGAAGGCACCGATCTGCTCCTGCAGGGGCTTGCCGGGTTTCTTCGCCAGCAGGATCAGCAGGTCGATATCGGAAGCGGGCAGCAGTTCGCAGCGGCCGTAGCCGCCCACGGCCAGCAAGGCGATTTCGGCCTCGCTGTCGCCCAGAAATTCGGCGAAACAGTGTTGCAGCACGCGATCGACGAAACGCGCCTTCTGCCGCACCAGCAGGTCGGCGTCGGCCGCCGGGGTGAAGGCGTCGTAGAGCAGCTGGGTGGCCTTCTTCAGCGCGGCGGCGATGGGCGCCGGATCGCGGCCGGCCTCGGCCAGTTCCTCGTCGAGCCAGGCAAGATCGGTCAATGGCATGGCTTATAGGGTATCTCTACAGCGGCCAGTCGGGGTGCAGGGTCAACACCTCGAAGCCGTCTTCGGTCACCAGGTTGGTGTGCTCCCACTGGGCCGAAAGGCTGCGGTCCTTGGTCACTACCGTCCATTGATCGGGCAGCACCTTCACATGGCGCTTGCCGAGGTTGACCATCGGTTCGATGGTGAAGGTCATGCCCGGTTCCAGGGCGATGCCGGTGCCGGGGCGGCCGTAATGCAGCACCTGGGGTTCCTCGTGGAAGACCTTGCCGATGCCGTGACCGCAGTACTCGCGCACGATGCTGCAGTGATTTTTTTCCGCATAGGTCTGGATCGCGTGACCGATGTCGCCGAGGCGCACGCCGGGGCGGATCATCTCGATGCCGATCTTCATGCAGTCGTAGGCCACCTGCATCAACCGCTTCGCTGCCGGCTTGACCTCGCCGACGGCGAACATGCGGCTGGTATCGCCGTGGTAGCCGTCCTTGATGACAGTGATGTCGATGTTGATGATGTCGCCGCTTTTCAGCTTCTTGTTGGCGGGTATGCCGTGGCAGACCTGGTGGTTGACCGAGGTACAGATGGATTTCGGAAATCCGTGGTAGTTGAGCGGTGCTGGAATGGCCTGCTGCACATTGACGATATAGTCATGGCAGAGGCGATCCAGTTCGTCGGTGGTGACGCCGGGTACGACATGGGGCTCGATCATCTTCAGCACGTCGGCGGCCAGTCGGCCGGCCACGCGCATCCTTTCGATTTCTTCGGGTGTCTTGATTGTAATGGCCATCGAGCGAGCCGCTTCCTGTTGTTGAAAGGGGGCGATTATGGTATAAAGCGCGCGCCCTCGGCAATGGCCGGGGGTAAATTATTAGAGTATCCCTGAAATGCATGGGGATACTGAAGGGTGCATCCGGAAATCCGGATTTTTCCGTGAATGCAAGGAAGCGCCGCGCGCAGAACCGCAGTGTATACGTGAATACATGCGGAATCGAGCACGGAGCTGACGCCGCAATCGCGGGAAAAGACGATTTTTCGGGACGCCCTGAATTCACACACATGCCAACACCCGGTCATGGGTGCCGGTCATTCCCCAGAGTGTCCGGTCTTGATTCGGGGGCATGTGGAGGCTCAACCCGAAGCGCAGAGAATGCCAATCGCCGCAACCGAATCCCGGCCGGCATCGCTGTGCTTTACATGACATCTGGAGAATCAAATGTCCAACATCACCATGCGTGAAATGCTTCAGGCCGGCGTGCACTTCGGCCACCAGACCCGTTTCTGGAACCCCCAAATGGCGCCCTACATCTTCGGCGCCCGCAACAAGATCCACATCATCAATCTTGAGAAAACCCTGCCGATGCTCAACGAGGCAACCGGTTATCTCGGCAAGGTGGCGGCTCACAAGGGCAAGGTCCTGTTCGTCGGTACCAAGCGCGCTGCCTCCGAATCGATCAAGGAAGCCGCCCAGAGCTGCGGCATGCCTTTCGTCAATCACCGTTGGCTGGGCGGCATGCTGACCAACTTCCGCACCGTTCGCCAGTCCATCCGTCGACTCAAGGAACTCGAGGAGATGGCGGAAAACAACAGCTACGACGTCAAGAACAAGAAGGAAATCCTCAATCTCCAGCGCGAGCAGGAGAAGCTCGAGAAAACCCTGGGCGGTATCAAGGACATGAATGGCCTGCCGGATGCGCTGTTCATCATCGATGTCGGCTACGAGAAGATCGCCCTTCTGGAAGCCAACAAGCTGGGTATTCCGGTGGTCGCCGTGGTCGATACCAACAACTCCCCGGACGGCGTGGACTATGTCATTCCCGGCAACGACGATTCCATGCGCGCGATCAAGCTCTACTGCCGCGCCGCCGCCGATGCCGTCAACGAGGGCAAGGCCACCATCACCACCGCCATCGGCGATGACGAGATCATCGAGGTGATCGACGACGAGCCGGTTGCCCCCGCGCCGAAGAAGGCCGCGCCCAAGAAGGCGGCACCGAAAAAGGCTGCGCCGAAGAAGGCCGCTGCTCCGAAGGAAGAGCCGGAAGAGGCACCTGCCGAAGAAGCACCGGCTGCCGAAGGCGAGGACAAGGCGCCAGCCAAGAAAGCCGTGAAGAAGGCGGCCACCAAGAAGGCGGCGACGAAAAAGGCCGCCACCAAGAAAGCCGCTACCAAGAAGGCGGCAACGAAAAAGGCAGCGACCAAGAAGGCCGCCGCCAAGACGGATGACGAGGCAGGCGACAAGCCGTCCGACGAGGTCGCGGAATAATCCTCGGCCCCGTTGCCAACCCCGACACGAACCCATTTACCTATAGAGGACAGATAAAGTGGCTATCACAGCATCTCTGGTTAAGGAACTGCGCGAACGCACCGGCGCAGGCATGATGGAATGCAAGAAGGCCTTGGTCGAAACCGATGGCGACATCGAGGCCGCGGCCGAACTGATGCGCAAGACCGGCGCCGCCAAGGCCGACAAGAAGGCCGGCCGCGTTGCCGCCGACGGCGCCATCAAGATCAAGGTCTCCGACGATGGCAAGAAGGCCGCCATGATCGAGATCAACTCCGAAACCGACTTCGTGGCCAAGGACGAGAATTTCCAGAAGTTCGCCGACGCCGTGCTCGAAGCCGTGTTCGAAAACGAGCCGGCCGACATGGACGAACTGCTGGCGGCGAAACTGCCCAGCGGCGAGACCGTCGAGGAAGCGCGCAAGGCACTGATCGCCAAGATCGGCGAGAATATCCAGATTCGTCGCTTCGACATTCTCAAGACCGACGACAGCCTGGTGCACTACCAGCACGGCGCACGTATCGGCGTGGTGGTCGACTCCAACGCCGCTACCGACATGGCCCGTGACATCGCCATGCACATCGCGGCGGTCAAGCCGGAATTCGTCAGCGCCGATGAAGTGCCCGCCGACGTGGTCGAGAAGGAGAAGGGCATCCTGATCGCCCAGGCCGAGTCCAGCGGCAAGCCCGCGGAAATCATCGAAAAGATGATCCAGGGCCGACTGAAGAAGTTCCTTGCCGAGATCACCCTGCTGGGGCAGCCCTTCGTCAAGGATCCCGACCAGACCGTCGAGAAACTGCTGAAGTCGGCCGATGCCAGGGTCAACCGCTTCCTGCGCTATGAAGTGGGCGAGGGCATCGAGAAGAAACAGGAAGACTTTGCAGCCGAAGTCATGGCCCAGGTCAAGGGCTGACCCGCCGACCTGTTGGAAAGGCCGCGTCAGCGGCCTTTTCTCTGACTGGATTGCTCCGTACAGTCCAGTCAGAGAAAAGTATAGCAACGAGGTGCCGCACCCATGCCCGAACTGAAATACAAGCGCCTGCTGGTCAAGCTCAGCGGCGAGGCCCTGATGGGGCAGTACGACTTCGGTATCGACCCTCGGATGATCGCCAGCCTGGCCGGCGAGCTGCAGGCTCTGCTTCGCGCCGGCGTCGAGGTCGGCGTGGTGGTCGGAGGCGGCAACATTTTTCGCGGCGCCGGACTGGCCGAGGCCGGGCTCGACCGCGTCGCCGGCGATCACATGGGCATGCTGGCCACGGTGATGAACGCCATTGCCCTGCGAGACGGCCTGCAGAAAAAGGGGCTGGAGTGCGTGGTCATGTCGGGTCTGATGATGCCCCAGGTTTGCGAGAACTACACCCAGCGCCATGCCCGAGAACGCATTGGCCGTGGCGAGATCGTGATCTTTGCCGCCGGCACCGGCAACCCCTATTTCACCACCGATACCGGTGCCAGCCTGCGCGCGGTCGAGATCCAGGCGGATCTGCTGATCAAGGCCACCAATGTCGATGGTATCTACGACAGCGATCCGCGCAGCAACCCCGATGCCAGGAAATACGATACCCTGCGCTACGACGAGGCCATCGACCGCCGCCTGGCGGTGATGGACATCACCGCCATGGTGCTGTGCCAGGAGAACGACCTGGATCTGGCGGTCTGCAACATCAATCACCCCGACGCCCTGCTGGCGCTGGCCCGTGGCGAGCGCCTCGGCACCCTGGTTACCCGATAGAGGATTTGGCGATGATAGAAGACATCCGCAAAGACGCGCTCGAGCGCATGAACAAGAGCATCGAGTCCTTCAAGACCGAGCTGACCAAGATCCGCACCGGCCGCGCCCACCCGAGCCTGCTCGACCATGTGACGGTCGAATACTATGGCGCCGAGGTGCCCCTGTCCCAGGCCGCCAACATCTCGGTGGAAGATGCGCGTACCCTGGCCATCACCGCCTGGGACAACAGCATGGTCAAGGCCATCGAGAAGGCGATCATGACCTCCGATCTCGGCCTCAACCCCTCCACCGCCGGCAATGTACTGCGGGTGCCGATGCCGCCGCTGACCGAGGAGCGGCGCCGTGATCTGGTCAAGGTGGTGCGCGAACTGGCCGAGAATGCCCGCGTCGCGGTGCGCAATATCCGCCGCGACGCCAACAGCGACCTGAAGGAGCTGCGCAAGGAGAAGGAGATCTCCGAAGACGAGGAACGCCGAGGCCAGGAACAGATCCAGAAGATCACCGACGAATCCGTGGCGCGCATCGACGAGCTGCTGAAGGAAAAGGAACAGGAGCTGATGGAGGTCTGATCGCCCGTCGATCCTCCCTCGAAGCCCATGAGCAGCCGCTCCGATATCCACTCCAATATTCCGGGGCATGTCGCCATCATCATGGATGGCAACGGCCGCTGGGCGCGCAAGCGCATGATGCCGCGCAGCTTCGGCCACCGGAAAGGGGTCGAGGCCGTGCGTCGGGCCATAGCCTTCTTTGCCCGGGCCGGGGTGCAGCAGCTGACCCTGTTTGCCTTCTCCAGCGAAAACTGGAACCGGCCGCAGGACGAGGTGTCTTCGCTGATGTCGCTGTTCGTGTCGTCGCTGCAGAAGAATACCGACGAGTTGGATGAAAAGGGCATACGCATCCGTTTCATCGGCGACCGGTCGGCCTTTCACGATGCCCTGCGCCGGCAGATCGAGGCCTCCGAAGACCAGACCCGCGACAACCAGCGGATGACGCTCAATATCGCCGCCAACTACGGCGGGCAGTGGGATATTCTGCAGGCCAGTCGCCGACTCGCCGAACAGTGCCGCAACGGCGAGCTGCAGCCCGACGAGATCGACGAAAGACGTTTCGAGGCCTGTCTGAGCACGCCCGACGCGGCGGCTGTGGACCTGTTCATCCGCACCGGTGGCGAACGCCGCATCAGCAATTTCCTGCTCTGGCAATCGGCCTATGCCGAGCTCTATTTCTGCGACCAGCTGTGGCCCGATTTCGATGAACCTGCGATGCAGGCGGCCCTCGACGATTTTGCCTCGCGCCAGCGTCGTTTCGGTCGTACCGGAGAACAGGTCGAGCGGAAAACGGTGGCCGGGGAGGGCTGAAGATGCTGAAACAGAGAATCATCACCGCGATCCTGCTCGCCCTTGTCGTCATCGGCACCATCCTGTTTCTCGATGCCCGTGCGGTGGCCGTGCTCTTTGCCGTGGCCCTGTTCTTCGCCATGAACGAACTGGTTTCCCTGACGCTGACGCGCAAGCTGCCTCTGCGCTTGCTGCTGGCGGCGCTGGTGACCTCGCTGTTTCTGTGGAGCCTGCCGTTGGTGGGTATCCGAGTGATCTGGTATCACGCCTACACCGGCCTGCTGGCCTGGGTGCTGGTGCTGCTGTTGCTGCGCGCCTATCGGCACAACGGCCACTTGCCGTTCCCGGTACGCCTGTCGTTGTTTCTTTTTGCTTCCGTGCTGCTCTGGATCGCGGTGCAGGGGCTGGTCTTCATCCCGCGCCATTTCCCCGAGGGCAACTGGCTGTTGCTGTACCTGATGACCCTGGTCTGGGTGGCCGACATCGGCGCCTATTTCTCCGGTCGCGCTTTCGGTCGGCACAAGCTCGCGCCGTCGATCAGCCCCGGCAAGACCATCGAAGGCGTGGCCGGCGGGCTGGCGCTCAACCTGCTCTGGATCAGCGTCGTCTGGTGGTACAGCGGCGGCTGGGGCGTCGACTACCTGCCGTTCCTGATGGTGAGCCTGATCACGGTCGGTTTCTCGGTGATCGGCGACCTTTTCGAAAGCATTCTCAAGCGCGAGGCCGGGGTCAAGGACAGCAGTCATCTGCTGCCGGGCCACGGCGGTGTGCTCGATCGCATCGATTCGCTGATCGCCGCTACGCCGGTATTCCTCGCCGGTCTGTTCCTGGTCGGAGGCGTCTGATGCAGAAGATCTGTCTGCTTGGCGCCACCGGCTCCATCGGCCAGAGTACGCTGGATGTACTGGCCCGCCACCCTGAGCGGTTCCTCCTGCAGGCGGTCAGTGCCAACCACAGTGTCGATCGCATGCTGGAGATCTGCCGCAAGCATCGGCCGAGGATAGCGGTGATGGCCGATTCCGAGGCCGCAGCCCGGCTCGCCGATGCCCTGGCCGGCGAGGATATCGAGATTCGCAGCGGCGAACAGGCGCTGGTCGATATTGCCGCGGACCCC
>WGBK01000432.1 GCA_015494335.1 Gammaproteobacteria bacterium
CTACCGCTATACCATGCGCGCGGCGCGCAAGATCAAGTCCACGCTGCTCGAAAGCAACGCGCTGCACCACCGCTCCGATGTCTTCTCGTCCATCGTGGTGGTGATCGGCGTCACCGCCCAGGTCGCCGGCTACCAGTATATGGATGCCCTGGCCGCCATCGCCGTCTCGGTGATGATCTCGATCATGGGCCTGCACCTGATCCGCAAGGCCTTCGCGGAATTGATCGACACCAGCCTCGATCCGGAGCTGGTGGAGCAGGTGCGCAAGGAAATCCTCGCCATGGACGGTGTGGTCGCCGTGCACAGCCTGCGCAGCCGGTCCATGGGCGGAATGGGCTATATCGACACCGAGATCCGCGTCAATCCGCACCTCAGCGTTTCCGAGGCTCACTACATCAGCCTCAGCATCGAGCACCGCATCCGCCAGAAGTTCGAGGACATCATCGACATCCATGTCCATGTCGACCCGGTCAATGCCGAGGATCATGACGACATCCTCAAGCTGCCGGATCGCGCCGAAGTGCTGTTCAACCTCTACTCGGCCTGGGAAAACCTGCCCGATGCTCATCGCATCTGCAATATCCACCTGCATTACCTGACCAGCAAGATCGACATCGACCTGATCCTGCCCCTCGAATTCGGTTGCAACAACAGCACCCTGCCACGCGAACTGCGCGAACGCATCGCACATATTCCGTATATCGGCACCCTCAACATCTATTACGCCTCCTGATTTGCACTATAATGGTGCATTCGTGGCCTTTCACGGCCAAAATACCGGCCCCGGGGACCCAATCATTGGCTGCACCCGATTTATCTGTAAAATGCCCGATGCATTCGATTGCGATCGACCAGCCCGGATACCCCAGCGGGTCCGACCATCCGCTGCGGTATCCGGGTTAAACCCGACTCCTCAACCGACTATGGAGAATCACCTTATGTCACCTGCAGACGTACTCAAGCTCATCAACGATCACGGCGTCAAATTCGTCGACCTGCGCTTCACCGACACCCTCGGCAAGGAGCAGCATGTATCCGTCCCCGCCGCCACCATCGACGAAGACGTCTTTGCCGAAGGCAAGATGTTCGACGGCTCTTCCATCTCCGGCTGGAAAGGCATCAACGAGTCCGACATGATCATGATGCTGGATCCCTCCACCGCCGTTCTCGACCCCTTCACCGACGAGCCGACCCTCAACATCACCTGCGACATCCTCGAGCCGTCCACCGGCGAAGGCTACGAGCGCGATCCCCGCTCCATCGCCAAGCGCGCCGAGGCCTACCTGCAGGCCAGCGGCATCGCTGACACCGCCTACTTCGGCCCGGAGAACGAGTTCTTCGTCTTCGACGACGTCAAGTGGGGCAACGACATGGGTCATGTCTTCTACTCCGTCGATTCCGAGGAATCCGAGTGGAACTCCGCCAAGCACTACGAGGAAGGCAACATGGGTCACCGTCCCGGCGTCAAGGGCGGTTACTTCCCGGTTCCCCCGGTCGATTCCCTGCACGACCTGCGCTCCGCCATGTGCCTGGCAATGGAAGAAATGGGCCTGAAGGTCGAGGTGCATCACCACGAAGTGGCCACCGCCGGCCAGTGCGAGATCGGCGTTGCCTTCAACACCCTGGTGCGCAAGGCCGACGAGGTACAGACCCTCAAGTACTGCGTCCACAATGTCGCCCACAGCTACGGCAAGACCGCCACCTTCATGCCCAAACCGCTGGTCGGTGACAACGGCAACGGCATGCACGTACACCAGTCCCTGGGCAAGGACGGGGTCAACCTGTTCGCAGGCGACGAGTACGGCGGGCTGTCCGAGACCGCGCTCTACTACATCGGCGGCATCATCAAGCACGCCAAGGCCCTCAACGCCTTCGCCAATGCCTCCACCAACAGCTACAAGCGCCTGGTACCCGGCTTCGAAGCCCCGGTCATGCTGGCCTACTCGGCTCGCAACCGTTCCGCTTCCATCCGCATCCCCTATGTCACCAACCCCAAGGCGCGTCGCATCGAAATCCGTTTCCCGGACTCCACCGCGAATCCCTACCTCGCCTTCTCCGCGATGCTGATGGCCGGCCTCGACGGCATCAAGAACAAGATCCATCCGGGCGAAGCCATGGACAAGGATCTCTACGACCTGCCGCCGGAAGAAGAAGCCGCCATCCCGCAAGTGGCCTTCTCCTTCGACGAGGCCCTCAAGGCACTCGACGAGGACCGCGAATTCCTCAAGCAGGGCGGCGTGTTCACCGACGATGTCATCGACGGCTACCTGGAGCTGAAGAACGAGGAAGTACAGCGCCTGCGCATGGCCACCAACCCGGTGGAATTCGACATGTACTACAGCCTGTAAGCCACAGCGCTGACAGGAACTTCCCTGACCCCCGCCTCGGCGGGGGTTTTTTGTAGGGCACCTCTAAAATCGTCTTTTTCCGCGATTGCGGCGTCAGCTCCGTGCTCGAATCCTCATGTATTCGTATATACACTGCGGTTCTGCGCGCGGTGCTTCCTTGCACTCACGCAAAAATCCAGATTTTAGAAGCGCCCTCAAGCCGGATGGAAAGCCTTTTCCTCCAGCATTTCCCCATTTGCCTACCCCTTTTGCACCACAATGGTGCAAATATCCGCCCGACTTGCTACCCTGATGGCCGACTATCAGAATGGCCTCAATGGACAAGCCAGCGCCCAATCCCATGCCCACGATCAGCGCACGGAAGATCCTCGACTACATCAGCGACAGCATCATCTGCCTCGACGAATCGCTGGTCATCAAGCAGGTGAACGCCACCGCCCAGGTTTTTTTCGATACCAGTGATTCAGTGCTCGTGGGCCGCCCCATTGCCTCCCTGTTCGACCCGAAGGCCGAGAACAGCCTGCTGCAATCGCTGCACAAGTGCCTGCGCGAGCAACACCAGATCACCGAGCATCAGGCACGCCTGCACCTCGCCAACGGCAAGGTGCTGAGCACCGACTACACGGTCCATCCGGTGCAGGAGATCGATGCCCACACCCTGTTGCTCGAAATCCAGCCCATCGACCGCCACCTGGAAATCGCCCGCGACAGCCAGCGCGTGGCCCAGCAGATCGCCAGCCAGCAACTGGTGCGCGGCATGGCCCACGAGATCCGCAACCCCCTCGGCGGCATCCGCGGCGCGGCCCAGTTGCTCGACAGCGAGATCGACGACCCGGCCTTGAAGGAATACACCGCGGTCATCATCCGCGAGGTAGACCGGCTGCAACACCTGCTCAACGACATGCTGGGGCCCAACCGCCGCATCGAAAAGACTTCGATCAACATCCTCGAGGTACTCGAGCACGTGGCCAACCTGATCCAGGCCGAGTATGCGGAGATCGAGATCGTCCGGGACTACGATCCGAGCATTCCCGACCTGATGGCCGACAAGGACCAGCTGATCCAGTCCTTCCTCAACATCGGGCGCAATGGTGCCCAGGCCATGGACGGGAAGGGCGAACTGGTATTCCGCACCCGCATCAACCGCCAGCAGACCATTGGCAACCGCCGCTATCGCCATGTCATCGAAGCGACCGTTATCGATCACGGACCCGGCATCGATCCCAGCGTGCAGGAAAACATCTTCCTGCCGATGGTCACCAGCAAGCCCGAGGGCAGTGGCCTCGGCTTGCCTATCGCGCAGCAGATCATCTTTGGCCATGGCGGCCTCATCCAGTGCAGCCGCGAAGGCGACCGCACCCTGTTCACCACCTTCCTGCCCCTGGAGACGTCATGAACGACCGCAACACGCAACCGCCCTGCGTCTGGGTCATCGACGACGATGAGTCGATTCGCTGGGTACTCGAGCGCGCTCTGGAGAAAGCCGGCTTCGAGGTGATCTGCTTCGATTCGGCCTCGGTGGCGCTGACCCGGCTCAAGCGCCGGGAAACCCGCCGACCGGACACCATTCTCAGCGATGTACGCATGACCGGCATCGACGGCTTCGAATTCATGAAGCAGGTGCACCATTTCGATCCGGAAATGCCGATCATCATCATGACCGCCTATTCCGACCTCGACACCACAGTACAGGCCTATCAGGAGGGTGCCTTCGAATACCTGTCCAAACCCTTCGACATCGAGGAAGCCATCAACCTGGTGCGCCGGGCGGTGGAGAAACGACTCGAATCGCGGCCCGACGCGGTACATACCCGGCTTTCCGGCGAGATCATCGGCGATTCGCCAGCCATGCAGGAGGTGTTCCGCACCATCGGCCGTCTGTCCCGCTCCCACATCAGCGTGCTCATCAACGGCGAATCGGGCACCGGCAAGGAACTGGTCGCCCACGCCCTGCACAAACACAGTCCGCGCGCCGACGGCCCCTTCGTCGCCATCAATACCGCAGCGATCCCCGGCGAACTGCTGGAATCGGAACTGTTCGGCCACGAGAAGGGCGCCTTTACCGGCGCCCAGGCCCAGCGCAAGGGCCGCTTCGAGCAGGCCGATGGCGGCACCCTGTTCCTCGACGAGATCGGCGACATGCCGATGGACCTGCAGACCCGCCTGTTGCGCGTGCTCGCCGAGGGCGAATTCTTCCGCGTTGGCGGCGTGCAGCCGATCCGCGTCGATGTACGGATCATCACCGCCACCCACCAGAACCTGCAACAGCGGGTGGCCGACGGCCGCTTCCGCGAGGATCTGTATCACCGCCTAAATGTCATCCGCATTCACCTGCCCGCGTTGCGCGAACGGCGCGAGGACATCCCGCTGCTGCTCGACCATTTCATGCGCCAGTGCGCCGCCGAAATCGGCGAGCCGGCCAAGCAACTCAGCGATGAAGTCGTGGACTACCTGAGCCGCCTCGAATGGAGCGGCAATGTGCGCCAGCTGGAGAACACCTGCCGCTGGTTCAGCGTGATGGGCGCGGGCAGCGTGATCCAGCTGTCCGATCTGCCCGAGGAATTACGCAACGAAAACCTGGTGGAGGAAAGCGGCGAGATCCCGGCAGCCGCGCCCGCACCCGGCGACTGGAGCCAGGCGCTAGCGACCTGGGCCAGGGAGCAGTTCGACGCCGGCGCCGATCACCTGCTCGACGAAGCTCTGCCGCGTTTCGAGCGCAGCCTGCTCGAGTGCGCGCTGGAAAAGACCGGCGGTCGCAAGATCGAGGCAGCGCGGCTGCTGGGCTGGGGCCGCAACACCCTGACGCGCAAGCTCAAGGAGCTGTACTGAAACGCGATCAGAGCTTGTTCAGCAGCTTTCCAGCGCCCCGATGGCGCGCATATAGGCCTGTTCCAGGGTTTCGGAATCGTAGCGTTCACGGCAGTCTGCCGGCGAGCCCTCGAACAGTATCCGCCCCTCATGGAGTATGGAGAAGCGGTCGCAGATCTCCTCGGCATCGGCCAGCATGTGGGTGCTGTAGAACAGGGTTCGCCGCTGCTCCCTTTCCGCGGCCAGCAACTGCTTGAAACAGTAGCGGGCTTTCGGGTCCAGCCCGCTCAGGGGCTCGTCGAGGATGATCAGCGGCAGGCGCAGCATGAAGCAGGAAATCAGCCCCAGCTTCTGTTTCATGCCCTTGGAATAACGACGCGTTCGGTCCTCGAGCCGGCTTTCGTCCAGCGCCAGTTGCCGGCACAGCTCGATCACCCGCTGCCGCGGCAACGGCTCACGATACACCCCCGCGACGAAGCGCAGGTATTGCCAGCCGGTCACTTCGCCGGGCAGATCGAACTTCTCCGGCAGGTAGGCCAGCACTTCACGCGAACGCGGGTTCTTGCGGTCACGACCGTCGATCTCCACCGATCCCGCATCGATATCCCGAATCAGATCCAGCAGGATGCGGATCAGCGTCGACTTGCCGACGCCATTCTCGCCGGCCAGGGCATGGAATTGGCCGCGGGAAACGCTCAACGAAAGATCCCGCAGCAACTCGCGATCCCCGATCCGGTAACTCAGATTCCTGATCTGCAGCATGGCGCTCTGGACTCAAGAAAAAGGCCTGCATGGCAGGCCTTTTTTCGATTTCTTAAATTTTAAACTCTACAGGCGGAAAGCCATATCGTATCGAGCATTATCATCATAGGCTGCTCCATCTGAGGCCGCACCAGCAGCCATTCCATTCGATCCAGCAGACTTGTTAGACTGGATTCTGCCTGAATCAGCCGCATTGTCATCCAACCTAGCCTCCAAGATGCGGGCAATTGCCCCTTCGATCTGACCAAAAATATTAACATGCCCTGCAATACCCAGAGAACCATTCTGAATGCCAATCAAACCACCGTAAGCATTGGTTGGGCGTGTTGGATCCTCACCACTGCCTCCGGGAATCAAGCCGGCAGCACGAAGGTGCCCAAAAAACTTGGAAGTTTCTTGGGTAGGGCTACTGGAACTAGATTCGTCGCTCCAAGAGGAAGATACAACAACATTATCCCAAACCCCGTCAATAACACCATCTCCAGAGCCATTCGCTGCAGCTCCAACACCGCCGGTCTTGGTGTATATATCGAACCTGGAGCCAGCTCCGCTATCATCCCCCGGCAACTGCAAGTAACGATCTTGGTAAGAGAACATCGCGGCCGCAAGACCGGCATTATCCGACTCGATCCGCTTGAGCTTGGCGTTGGTGATCATTTCCTGGCCTTTCAGCACGCCGCCAATCAACAGGCCGACGATCACGAGCACGATGGCGATCTCCACCAGCGTGAAACCTTTTTGCATTCTGGACTTCATGTGTTTCTCCCAATCAAGTCTATTGAAACCCGGCCCTTGCGGACCTTCTACCCGTTCACATACATTATTCGTGCCAATCCGACAACCGCCCTGTAGCGCCATTCCGGCTTCACTCCGGGGCAGGAACCGCAGGAAGCTGTCCGGATTTCGACAGTTCCTGTTGCAGTTTCAACAATCGGTCCTGCAGAAAGCGTCGTTCATCGTTATCGATATCGTCTCCACTGGTCAGCTCGCTGGCAATCAGTCGCAGGGCATCCTGGTCCCGACCCAGATCATCCAGGGCAATCAGTTTCATGTCCCGCGCCCAGCGCGGCATGCGAACGGATTTCGGCAGATCGGCGAGCTGGCTCGCCAGGGACAGGGCGAGTTCCAGATCCTTGAGTTCGTGTTTCGCCAGCAGCACGGCCTCGGTCATTCGGCGCCAGTGACGTTGCGGATCCCGGTGGAACAGCGTCTGGATCACCTCGATCATGCGCCGCACCCGGTCAGGGTCACTGACCTGGGCATAGACTCGTGATGCCAGAAAGCCGGGATAATCCGAATCCGGGTTAAGCCGGTAGAGGGTCAACAGCCATTGCGCCAGACGCTGATAATCGAGGTGGCGGTAGTTCAGGTGCTCACCCTTGTGGTCGTCCTGCAGCTGCAGGCGTATCAGAAGCAGGGATGCGAGAAGCCTCGTCGAGCCGGGGGCAAGGGCACGCAGGGTTTCGGCCTCCGGAGCTGGCGGCAGCGGCTGGTAATCCGCCCCCGCAACCCGCCCCAGATAGTGAATCGATGCCAGCTGCAGGGCCAGGGCCAGGGCCAGTAATGGCCACAGCCAGACCGGCAGATCGCGCCAGGATCGCTCTCGCCCCTTGACCGTGAACACCGGGAAAGACTTGCTGGCCATCTCAGGAACGCCCGAATTCCTTGCGATAGAAGTCGGCGAGGATGACCGCCTCGAGGAACAGGCTGTAGATGAACACCTGCACCGCTTGACGCCCCAGAACCCCAAGGGGTTTCAGCGGCTCTCCCATCAACAGATCGTTTCGGGCAAAGGCATCGGCGCCGGGCAGGAACAGGCGAATCCAGGAAAAGGCTTCCCGCGCCCAGCGGAATCCGGCTTCTTCCTCGTAGAAGCGGGCGGAACGATCCAGAATCAGCTCGATCACCGGGGCGCCGCGCGCCAGGAGGTAGAGCGCCAGTGTCAGCAGCAGCACCGCCGCCAGTTTCTCCAGGGTCAGCGCCGACAGGGCAACGAACTGGCCGAGCAGCAGCAACTCCAGCCACAGGGACAACCCCCAGTAGAGCGCCTGCCAGGCCGGTGCATTCAGCCCCAGCAGCAGGCCGGCGCCAAGACCGAGCAGGCCGCTCAGCAGAGCCTGCAGGGCAAACAGCGAAAGCAGGTATTGAACACGGCGGATGGGCATGGCCAGCACGCGTTCGAACTGGCCGTTTTCGTAATCTTGGGTAAGCTGAACCGCGAGCAGGGCGACCAGCACGATGGACAGGGCATAGCGCATGAATTCGGCCAGCGCTGCGTTGCTGATCCGCTCTCCCTCGACCAGAGCCAGACCGGCTACGAACTGGCTCACCAGCAGGCCCAGGGCGGAGACCACCAGCATCAGCACCAGCAGTCGTCGATTGACGACGCCAAGCAGCTGAAAACGAAACAGTGCTATAGTCTGCGCAAACACCACCACCTCCTGAATCTTGAGAATCCTCACCACACTGCTGCAATTCGAACAGCAATTGCTGGCCGCGCTGTTGCTGGTCTATCACAGCCTGATCTGGGGCGGCGGGCTGGTCTGGAGAGAGGACAGTCACCTCAGCCGCTACGCGCTGCTGCTGATATTGTATGGCCTGTTCCTGCTGTGGCAACCGCTGTGGGTCAAGCTGGCCCATTACCGGCTGGTCAAGATTGCCGTACCGCTGCTGCTGTTCAGCCTGTTCAGTTATTTCTATATCGACGAGGCCCTGTTCTTCTTCGGGCTGCTGATGACCGGTCTCATAGGCAGCCGCCTGTTCAGCTACAGCACCACCCGCGGCTTCGACCTGATGGTGATCTCCCTGCTCACCATCGAGATGGCCATCGGCCTGGTTCCCCAGGCCTTCCCGCAGATCTACCTGCCACCCAGCTTCCTCGAATGGATCCAGATTCTAACCCTGATCCCCATCCTGCTGTTGTTCTTCGCCCCCATCCCGGATCGCTCGCAGCAGACGCGCAGCCAGTTCGACCTGATGCACGGTGTGCTCTCGACCGCGTTGATCTTCATCGTGCTGCTCGGCGGCATCGTCATCAACACACTCTACGGCGTGAATTATACCGACGGACTGTTGCTCAGCGTATTCATCGTCGCCACGCTGGCTTTCGGCATCAGCTGGTTCTGGAATCCGGGCGTCGGCTTCTCCGGACTCGGCGTGTTGTGGAACCGCTACACGATGACCATCGGCAGCCCCTTCGAAACATGGATCAACACGCTGACCACGCTGATCGAGCAGCCCTACATCACCGCAACGGAATTTCTCCAGGCCGCCTGCGACCACCTGATCGAGAACGACTGGATCAACGGCATCCACTGGCGCATCGAGAGCATGAGCATCACCGCCGGACGGCAGAAAGGCGTCGAGTTTCGTCACAAGCTGGACGAGCAGACCTCGGTAACCCTGTACTTCCGCTCGGACCCGGGCAAGGCCCTGCGCCAGCACACCCTGCTGCTGATCCGCATGGCCTGGCAGTTCTACCTGTTCAAGGTGAACCAGGAAAAGTTGCGTGCCGAACAGCATATCGAGACCATACATCACACCGGCGCGCGGCTGACCCACGACATCAAGAACATCCTCCAGTCCATCAAGGCGTCCATCGACATCCTGCAGACCGATGCTGAGGGGGGCCAGGCACTGCCGCTGGGTCTGCTGGACCGCAACCTCAAGCACATCAGCCAGCGCCTGGAAACCACCTTGCAGAAACTCACCACACCCGAATTGACCGGCGCCGAACAGCAGCAGCGGCTGTCCGAGTGGCTGAAGGATTTCCGCGAGGAACACAGCGATTCACGACTGGAATACCAGGTATCACTGGAGCAGGATCCCTCCATCCCGCCCGAGCTGTTCCACAGCGTGGTGGGCAACCTGGTGGCGAACGCGCTGGCCAAGCCCAGTTGCAACCAGGTACTGGTAGACATCAGCGTAAGCAACGAGCTGATCCTGATCACCGTATGTGACGATGGACGCGCCATCGACAAGGAGATCGAGGGCAAGCTGTTCCACAAGCCGGTATCCTCGGGCCAGGGCATGGGCATCGGCCTGTACCAGTCGGCGATCATGGCCCATGCCTACCGCTACGAGCTGGAACTGGTCAACAACGAGAACGGTCGGGTCTGTTTCAGCCTGCTGCGGCATTACAGCGATGAGGAAACCCAGGAGTTGTAAGGTGGGTCAGGGAAGCTGGCCGGCTTCGATCATTTTCGAATAAAGAACATTGGGGGGAACCCATTGAACAACATCATCGAACTCACTGCCGCCAGATGTTGAAATCGTCGTCGAGACAAAAACACGATCATTGACCGTGTTGTCAAGATTTTCCCGTTGCACCCATGAATTTGCAGGCACATTGCCCATCTTGTCCTTGCCTGTCGAAAGGACAACCACTGGCGCGCAACTTACTCCCGGATCGGAGCAATTGGTTGTTCCTCCAGCACCGATAATAACCTCCTGTGAAGAGGAACATCGAACATCGTTTGCACCTGCAGCTCCTGGAGAGGGATCTGCGGAGCAAACGACGAGATCGGGAACAAGATTCTGAATGCCTTCATCCTTCATTTCACCTGCCATAACAAAATCATCCTCAGCCGTATTTGAGCCGGAATCGGTATTGGCATCGGACACTTGGTATCGATAGGGCATCCCCCAGGGATCAAGCAGCAAACCCGTATTCGGCGAATACCTGCCTTCAAGACCCAGGGTTTTACCCGGCACAAAACCAAACCAGACATCGCAGCTATCGACGGTCGGGTCGCTTCCGCCACAGTCCAGCGCTCCACCATCTTCCCGGCATTCGAATCCATTGGATGAAACCGTCGGCGTAGCCAAATCATCCGCCCAAGCCGGGCAAGGAAGGTAGCCATTGACCTGGGCAAAGGCTTCTATGGCTGACACAATATCCGTTAATTCCTTTTGTGCTTGACGGTATTGTTTCAACTCCTGTTGCACAGTCAGCATAGCCACGCTGTAACCGAGAAGAATCGTAACAATCAAAAGGACGATTGCTATTTCTACAAGAGTAAAACCTGAGCTGTCCCTGTATTTCAGCATTCCACCACACTCAAATCTGTTGCATTCTTGATAATACAGACAGCATAGTCATCCGGATTCAGACCGTAGGTATTCGTTGCCGCAGTACCATCATACGCGTGCTGATTAGCCGCTCCATTCAAATATTGATTCCAAACGCCCATTCGGTCCGATATGGAATCGTCGTTGGTGTAGGAAGACAAGTCCCTGTCCTGTGAACCACTCCTTTCCTCGGCAAAGAAGATGATCGCGGCAACATTGGTTCGGCCATTGATATTCAAGCAATTGCTGCCGGGGTATGATGTACAACGACTGGAAAAGGGGATAGCAGAATCCGGCGCGAAATCCTTGGCTATTACCACAAAGAAATGGTCTTTCCAGTTTTCCCAGAGAGATGGATCCAGCCCCGTTTTTGTTTCACAGAAACCATTCCCACCGGATGAAATCACGAATAGCTTCTCAGCCGTATGGCTGAGCTTCAACCCATAAAAATGATTTGACTTATGTATATTCTGCGGGAATCGACCAAACAACCGGCCCGTCTTGTCCTTGTAATTAGCCTTCTCTTCGTAACTTGGCAAGACCAACTTTCCCGCAAAAATCAGTTGTTGATTTGCTGGTGACACATCCCCATATTCTATCAGGCACTCTGCCAATTGATTCGTTAAATCCTTGATCGGGCTGGTTGCGCTATTCGTGCTTAACTGCTTGGTTTTCTTTATTCGATCCCAGAGTTCCTTCCTGGTGATATAAACGATCTGGTCATTGCTGTCAGAGTTCTTCAGACTGCTTGACAGGGAAGCATCCAGGAATGACCAAACATTCCCCACATCATCAGTGGTGTAAGTCGAGTAATCGAGGTTGCTGCCACTTTCAAGATAATTACTGCGATTAAAGTTACCCCCACACAAGGGCTGTGCTGCATCAGGTGTTCTGTCCTGGCCGGATATAACCGCACCCGGGGCAATAAGAACAGCTATGGGATACTCCGAAGGATCGGAAGAATGCTTGAGATTACCGTTTTCGTCTTCCACCGTAAGCATCCCATTAGTATCCCAATTGACCAAGTCCATATCCGGACTGTTCTTGTAACTTCCGGAAACGGCATACCACAAACATTGTCCATTCCCATCTTCCAGTTTTCCAAGGCCAACAGTTTTAAAAGGAAAAAGCCCCAAACTGTTTGCTCCCTTGTCACCACATGTTGGATCTTGGCTGCCTTCAAAATTCCACGAATTACTTACATCTGGACAGGGCAGTCTAGCCATAGCTCCCATATCGTTTACTGCCAAAAATTCAACCGCATAGCTCAACAAGGCTTCCTTTGCTTCCAGAAGAGAAGTTCTTGTCTTTTCCTTGGCCAATTCCTGTTTGTCTTGTACCGAGGAATCCAGCATTTTGGAAAGGCCAAAGGCCCCTAGTCCCACCATCACTATCATGAAGGTGAGTAGAGCAAAACCGGTGCTTGGTTTTTTCGTTTTCATGGCTTTACTGTTCAGCCCGCTTCTGGTACTTCACTACAACCGTATCCCCCGCCGAGCCGGTATAGACCTTGCCGCCCGGCGCCACGAGGCGCACGCGGCCGTCGCGGACAGAGATCCTGAGACGGACCACATTGTCGATACGATCGCCATCCTCGTACTGCTTGCCGTTGACCCAGGCCACATCCTCGCCGTCGGCATTGATGCTGATGCCGGAGATATGGTATTCCGCCTCTACGGTGATCATCGCCACGGGTTCCGGCTCGGGTTCGGGTGTCTGCTGTGGAACCGCCGGTTCGGGCTTGCGTACGCGTGGCTCCTGCCGGTAGCGGTTGCGATCGATCAAGGCCCTTTCCTCGGGCGTGGTGAACAGGGTCTTGAGCTGCAGTCCTTCGACAGGCAGCTGCGCTTCAGAGGCAGCGCCCCAGAGCAGCAGGCCCATCAACCCCGGCAGTAATCTATTTCTTGCTGACATCGATACTTATCCATCGAATGGTGCATTGACCCGTCAGGTTCGGCTTGCGGGTATCCAACAGCTTGCCGGCCTGCCCCTTGAGACGCAGCGAGCAACTGTCGACCGTAAACAGGTTGCTGATCTCCTGCTCGAGGCCCTCGATCAGCGAGAACAGGTCACCCTCGTGCAGCATGTCCAGACTGACCTGCATCGGCGAACTCTTGACCGAAACGAAGCGCAGGGGCTTGAAGCCCGGACGCTCGAAGTTTTCCTGGGGCATCAGGTTGTAACCCAGCTTGGGCAGACGCAGGCGGCTGTTGACGGCTTCCAGGCTTTCGATCCAGCTCAGACGGCGCTCCTCGCCGACCAGACCGCTGGCCTGGTAGGCATTGAACTTGGCCGTGTACTGTTCCATCAGGTCGAGGTCGCGCACCAGCTTTTCGTACTTGCTGTGGGTCGAGCGCAGGCTGTTTTCCTGCTGACGGTACTCGGCCTCTCGCTGCTGCTCGTAGTAGAGGGCGAAGTAGATCAGCCCTCCGGCAACGAGAAGGGCCAGCAGCAGGAAGACCAGAGTGCCGCGCAGATATCGCCAGTCGATGAGTTTACTTTGCATCGGTCTTCACCTTCCTGACCACGCGGATCGTGAATTCGGCCTTGCCCTGCTCGCGCCGCTTGCCGACGCCCAGCTCGCCGCTGAGCTGTTTTTCCGATTCGACATCGAGCGGTCGCTTGAGCACCTCGACCTGGTCATACCAGCCGGAAACGCGCATCGCATCCTCGAGATCGGCCACGGCGCTGAGTGCGTAGCGATAGTTGCCATCGAAGTCGATGATCTGCCCCGTGAACACGGCAATTTCGAACAGGCCCTTCTGCGCCTTCGGCACTCGGCGATCGCGCCTCGCACGCCGCTTGCGTTTCTTGCTCTTGCCCCAGGTAATCTCCTGGGCGGCAGTGGCATCGGAACTGGGTGCCAGGAACCAGTCGTACTGGGTCACGCGCATGCTGTCGTAGAGGCTGATCTGCTGGCTGATCATGATCATCATCGCTTGCGGCCGCTGCTGGTAGTTCTTCTCCAGCCTTTCCACCGTCTTGACGACATTCTGCATCATCGCGGTACTGACCTCGGATCCGGCGCGCGTCGACGACAGCTGCTTGTACTTGGATTCGTATTTCTGCTGCAGCAGCTTCATTTCCTCGGCGCTGTCGTCGTAGAGCCAGCCCTTGATCAGCGCGCTGCCGAGCAGACCGACGGCCACGGCCAGCAAGGCCACGCCGGCAAAGCGCATCGCCAGGCTGGCCGCATGGTGGTAGAAGTATTTCTTTTCCTCGCGCCGCGCATAGTGATTGACATAGATGCCGCGGGTGGCGTGGTAACAGAACAGGGCGGAACTGAAATCCTGCTCCTCGGGCACCTCGATCTTTTCCTCCGACAACACCTGGTTGATCTCGTGGATGCGGTAGTCGAACTCGCTGTTCTCGTCCACCTGGGCACGCAGTTTTTCGAGATGGCGCTGGTTGGTCAGGACATGGACCTCGACCACATCGGAGCGGTCGATGATGCGCTGGCTGACCAGGTAGCGCTGGGTGCTTTCGACATCGCGCACCACAGCCTGGGCGTAGTCGCCCTGGTAGAAGCTGGCGATCGGCACCAGACGACTGAGGATCAGCTTGCCGTCGACGAACACCGACTGACGCAGGTTACTCGGCACCTGCTGGCTGACCAGGATCACGCAACGCTGCTCGGCCTTGAAGCGCTCCACCACACTCTCGCTGAGCAGCGGCAGACTGAGAATGCCCGACACCGGCACCTTTTGCTTGTCGATCAGTTCCAGCCAGGGCTCCAGCAGTTGCGGATTGGTCAGACCCATCAGCAGCAGCTTTTCTTCCTTGCGTCCCTTGTCCTTGACCACGCCCTGGGAGACGACATGGCGGTATTCGGTATTGCGGAAATACTTGTTGAGGCTGCGCTCGATGATTTCCTTGCGATCCGGTCCGCGCAGCAGCGGCACCGTGATCTGACGGAACTCCTCCTCGATCAGGTCCACCAGCAGACGCACAGGCTGGTGATGCAGGGATTCGAGGTAGGCCGAGAACAGGTCCAGGCCCAGCTCGTCCGGCTCGAAATAGACGCTGCTGACCAGTTTCTGGCCGTCCCATTCCTGGGCAACCATTCTGTATCCGGTGAAGTAGAGGATTCTTTTCATGTCGGCTCAGAAATTGATTGTGCTGATGGTGTCGTACATCGGCCCGAATACGGCGACGATCAGCCACAGCACGATGCCGCCGATCGTCACCAGCAGGCCGGTCTGCAGCACCGGCTCCATCTTGTCCATGCGATCGTTGATGTCGCGTTCGAAGAAATAACTGACGTTTTCCAGCGATTCATCCATGCGTCCGGTGGATTCGCCGACCTTGAGCATACGGATCACCAGCGGCGGGAAGATGCCGATATTCTGAAAGCTCTCGCTGATGCTCGCGCCCTCGGAAATCAGCTTCCAGGCACGGTCGATACCCTCTTCGAGCACACTATTGCTGACCACGGTCTTGCTCAGCTTGATGGCGTCGAGCACGGTGATGCCGGAAGCGAACATCAGCGCGAAATAGCGGGTGAAACGGGACACCTTGATCTTCTCGTTGACCTCGCCGAAGGGCCACATGCGCAGCAGCAGGCCGTCCATGTAGAAACGGAATCGCGCATTGTTGCGGTAATAATGACGGATCAGAAAACCGGCCACAAAGGGGAAGGCAATCACCAGGTACCAGTAGTTCTGCAGGAATTTCGAGGTCGCCATCAGGGCCTGGGTGTACCAGGGAATCTCGCCGCCGAGGCTGACGATGGCGCTGATGATGTCGGGCACGACGAAGATCATCAGGAACATGATGACGGCAAAGATCAGCGTGCCGATCACCGCCGGGTAGGTGACCGCCTTCTTGGCCTTGGCAATGATCTCGTCCTGCCACTTGAGGTTCTCGGTGATGTCCTCGAGCACCTGCGCCATGCGCCCGCTGCGCTCGCCGACCTTGACCAGACTGACGAAGACATTGTCGAACACGCGCGGGTACATGGCCAGCGCCTGGGAGAAGGCACTGCCGGTCTCCACCGCCTCGATGAGGCTGGCGATGACATCACGAAAGGCCGGGTTCTCCTCGCTGTCACGCAGGTCCTGCAGGCCTTCGAGGATCGGCACGCCGGACTTGGCCAGCTGTTGCAGGTGGAAGCTGAAGTTGATCAGGTCGCGCCGGGTGATCTTGTTACGACCGAACAGGTCTCCGCCGGGTTGTTTCGGCTTGGCCTTGACCAGCGACAGACCCATCTTCTCGAGGCGGATCTCCAGATCCGGCACATTGCCGGCATCGAGGCTGCCGCGTACCGGCTTCCCGCTCTGATCGATGGCCTTGTACTCGTACAGCGGCATTAGATCATCTTCTCGGTGAGGTCGGTGACGCGCGCGACTTCCTTGATCGAAGTCACGCCCTTGAGCACATGGCGGATGCCGTCGTCAGCCAGGGTCAGGAAACCCTGCTTGTAGGCCAGCTGCTTGATCTCCTTGGCCGTGGCACCCTGGACGATCAGTTCGTCGAGATCCGAGTTCATCTTGAGGATCTCGAGCAGCGCCATGCGGCCCTTGTAGCCGGTGTTGTCGCAGGACTTGCAGCCGCGGGCGCGGAAGATGCGATCCGGCACCAGCCCCTGCGGGTTGGACAGCAGCTGCAGGTCGAAATCGGTCGGCTCGTAGGCTTCCTTGCAGTACTTGCACAGCTTGCGCACCAGGCGCTGGGCGATCACGCCGATGATGTTGCCGGCCATGATCTCGGGGATGATGCCGATGTCGCGCAGCCGCGGCAGCGCGCCGATGGCCGAATTGGTGTGCAGCGTGGAATAGACCTGGTGGCCGGTCATGGCCGCGCGAAAGGCCATCTCTGCGGTTTCGTGATCGCGGATCTCGCCGACCAGGATCACATCCGGATCCTGCCGCATCAGCGACTTGATGCCGTCCGAGAAACCCATGCCCGCGGTATCGCTGACACTGGTCTGGCGGATCAGCGGGAACGGATACTCGACCGGGTCTTCCAGGGTCATAATGTTGATCTGCTCGTTGCTCAGGTGATTGAGCAGCGAGTAAAGGGTGGTGGTCTTGCCGCTGCCCGTGGGACCGGTAACCAGGATCAGGCCTTCCGGCCGCGCCATCATGATCTTCAGCTTGCGCATCGAGTCGTCCGGCAGGCCCAGGCCCTCGAGGGGAATCACGCCCTTTTCGCGGTCGAGCACGCGCAGCACGATGTTCTCGCCATGGATGGTCGGTTGCGAGGCGACGCGGAAGTCGATCTGGCGGCCGATGATGACGCGCGAGATGCGGCCATCCTGGGGCGCACGGGTTTCGGCGATGTTCATCTCGGCCATAACCTTCAGGCGCACCGCGATGGCCGACCAGTAGGTCTTGTGCAGACTGCGCACCTGCCGCAGCACCCCGTCGATGCGATAGCGTATGCGCAGGAAGCTTTCCTCGGGCTCGAAATGGATGTCCGAGGCGCCGCGCTTGACCGCGTCGGCCAGCATCACGTCCACCAGCCGCACCAGCGGCTGGCTGTATTCCTCGGTCTCGCCCTGGTAATTGCTGTAGTCGGCCTCGCCAGTCTCGATCTCGCGCAGGATGCCGTCGATGGACAGCTCATAGCCGTAGAACTGGTCGATGGCGTTGGAGATCTCGGTTTCGCCGGCGAGCACCGGGACAATCTCGATATGATGCCCGACCAGGATGCGCAGCCGGTCCAGCGTAAACAGGTTGAAGGTGTCGGACATCGCCACCGTCAGCTGGCCGGTGGCGGCGTTGTAGTTGATCGGAATAACCTTGTGCTTGCGCGCGGTTTCGGAATCGATCAGGTTAATTGCTTCCGGATCGGGCACGACATTGGTCAGATCGACGCTGTCCTGCTCCAGGGCCTCGCCCAGGGCCGAGCGCATGATCGCCTCGGTTGCAAAACCGAGGCTCACCAGCAGCTTGCCCAGCGGCTGGTTGACCTTCTTCTGCTCGGTCAGGGCGATATCCAGCTGGTCCTGGGTAATCACCCCACCTTCCATGAGGATCTCGCCCAGCCGCTTTGGCTTGTTGTTGTGCGCCGAGCGGGTCACGGATTCAGCACCTCGATCCGCTGCGCCACCTGGTCGGCATCAAAGGTCGCCAGTACCCGGTCACGACTGGCCAGGGCACGACGATAGTACTCGACCGCCACCTCGGGCTTGCCCAGGTGCTCCAGGCTGACCGCCAGGTTGTAGGCGGCATTGGCATCGTCGGGTTTGCGCTGCAGGGCCTGGAAGTAGGCCGCCTGCGCCTCGGCCCAGCGCTGCTGGCGGCTGTACATGTTGCCGAGGGTGAAGTAGAGATAGGGCGCGTCGGGCTGCTCCCTCAGCATTTCCTTGATGCGCGTCTCGCCGTTCTGCGGGTCGATGTTGGCGACGGCGAGCAGCGACGCCATGGCCTCGCTGTCCTTCGGGTTCAGCAGCAACAGGCGCTGGTAGAGCTCGATGGCGCGGTTGTAGTCACCATCCTGCACCTCGATGGCGGCCATGCCGAGCAGGGCATCGCGGTTGTCGGGGTCGAGAGCCAGTACCTGGGCATAGCGTCGGCGCGCCTCGGACAGATCACCCTGTTCGTAGGCCCCGTAGGCTTCGTTGAGCAGGCGGTCCTTGTCGTCGATGCGCTCGCTGCTGCTCAATTTCAACCGGGCCGGGCGGGATTCAGTCGGCGCGGCGGCGGTTTCGGCGGATTTTTCCGCGGCCGGCACCGCAGCCGCGGAGCGGGATGTCGCTGCAGACGGAGACTCGGCCTTGCGTTCCTGACCCATGGGCTTCGCGGGCTGCGGTTCCACTGCGGTTCCGGTCTCGACCCCGGTCGCGCCGGAATCTGCGATCTCGGTCCCTGGTCGGGTCGACGCTGCAGTGGTTTCCGGCGTTTCGGGCTGATCCGCCGAGGCCAGGGTCACACCCTTGGCATCGCCGCCGACCGGTTTTGCGAAGAGGTCGATTTTCTCTTCCCTGGGCGGCTGGATCACGCCAGGCATCGGATCCCGCTTGAGACGCGCCAGGCTGTTGTCGATGCGATCGGATTCATCGCTGAGGTCGTACAATGCCCACAGACCCACCATCATCAGCAACAACAACGCCATGCCGCCCATCCATTTCAGGTAGCGGCCACGGTGCTGCGACGACTTGCTCATGAACACCTTTTTCGCGTAGTCGGGCGTCATCACCGCGCCAGGCTCCGGCTTGATGCCGGGGAAAATCCGCGATACATCGCTGTCGGACAGCTTGATCAGGGTGCGATCGTAGTTGTCCGGCGCATAGCCTCCGCGTCCGGTGGTGGAGGTCGTTGCACCCAGGGTCTGCTCGTTGGTCAGGCGGTCGATATCGACGGAGGCCGTCGGGGATTCCGGGTTGATGATCGTCGACTGCTCGTCATCATCGATCGGCGCAGACGAACCCGGATCATCGACGCGCCCGCCCGGCATCGGCCGGCCGCTGTGGGTGGTATCGTCCAGAGCCCGCTGGGCGCGTTCCTCGGGATTGGTCAGGGTGGTGTCGTCGGAGCCCAGATCGCTGGCGGAGCGATCGAGATCGTCCAGGCTGACCGGGCGCATCTCGACGGTGCGGGTCGCGGCGGTGGCGTCGATGCCCGAGGCATCGGAGGAGTCGGCGCCATCGCCCATGAAGGCGGTGACATCGTCCTGGGTCAGTTCGGGTTGCGACGCGGCCCGCAGGCGGGCCAGTTCCTCGGCGCTGAACTCGTCGGTCTCGATCAGCGTATTGCCGTCTCGATCAATGGGAATGCTGTCGTCCATGACCAGCAGGGTCGGGTCGGTGCCCTGATCGACGGCCGAGAATTCCGTAGTGTCGGAGGACAGGTGGGTTTCGGAAAGATCGTCGTCGGCCTGTTCACCCGGCCCCTGGTCGAAACGCTCGGTTTCGGTCCAGGCTCCGCCGGTCGAGGTTTCGTCCTCCCGGTTCGGCATCCCGGTTTCACCGACCGGGCGGGTTTCATCGTGATCGGCAGCCTCCATGCGCTCGGTTTCGACAAAGCCTTCGTTGACCTCGGTGGAATCGACCTCGGTGGCATCGATGAGGGTGGTGTCGACGAGCGTCTGCTCGAACTCGCCCGCGTCCATGCGCTCGGTGCGGGTGTAGGTTTCGGTGACCTCGGTCTCGTCGTGCCGCCGGGTTTCGGTCAGGTCCCGCTCCGTCTCGGTGGTGTCCACTTCGGTGGCATCGATTCGCTGGGTGCGGGTCATGGCCTCGGTTTCGTCGACGCGGGTGGTCTCGGCAGAGGCCGCATCCGTATCGCCCTCGGCCTGGCCGCTCTTCTGCGCCTTCTTCTCGGCCGCTTTCTTGAGTGCGTCTAAGAGTAAACTCATGGGTAGCCTCCGCTGACCTGACCCGGTTATTCGCTCTTGCGTTCCGGGGTCAGGAAGCGCTTGTAATCCCTGAAGTCGGTGTTCAGGCTGGCATTACGCACTACCCGGGGCCGCAGGAAGATCACCAGCTCGGTCTTGCGATACTTGCGGGACTTGGTGCCGAACAGGTAACCGAAACCTTCCACATCCTGCAGACCGGGAATGCCGCGGTGGCCCTCGTCGGTGGTATCCTGCATCAGACCTCCGATGACGGCGGTATTGCCGTTGGCGACACGCAACACCGACTCCATCTCGCGCACCTGGATCTCCGGCACCTTGTTGGAGACACCGGCCGCGGCCAGCGCCGGGTTGGGCGTATCTATGAACTGAAGGATGCGCGACAGGGTCGGCCGGATATTGAGAATCACTTCATCGTTCTCGGTGATATAGGGCGTCACATTCATGACGAAACCGACCGGAACCGTGTGGATCGTAGTGGTGTAGGTGGTTTTGGCGGCGCTGTTGTTGGTGGCTTCCTTCTCCTCGACCTCGGTGGTGAAATAGACCCGGTTATCGACCACCTTGAGTACTGAGGTCTGGTTGTTCAGTGCCATGATCTTGGGGCTGGACATGACCGAGACATCGCCGAACTGATGCAGTGCGCGGATCGAGGCGCTGATCGCGCGATCGCTGTTGCTGTTGGTGTAAGTAGCCGCGAGGAACGGGGCTACACCCAGATTGCCGGCCAGCGTGCTTTGCTGGAAGCTCCAGCCATTGCCTTGGGCCAGTCGCGCCCAATCCACGCCGGCCTGGAACTCGTCATTGAGCGTGACCTCGACCACCGTGGCCTCGATCAGTACCTGCTTGCGCGCATTGGCCAGCACCTGGTCGAGAAAGTTCTGGATCGAACGATGTGCCGACTCGGTGGCGGTGACCAGGATGGTGCCGGTCTCGCGGTGGGAAACCACCGAACCTCCCTCGGCCAGCGCTGTCAGGTTACTCTCCAGGCTCTTCCAGAACTCGTTGACGGCGGTATTGCTGACCGTCGTCGAGGAATTGCTGCCGCCGCCCCCGCCCTCGGTGGTGCCAGGCGAGGCGATCTGGGTGTTGACCGACACGTCGGAGGCGGTCTTGCGCGCCATGTTGAGGTAGTCGATGCGGTACACTCGGGTGAAGGGGCGGTCGCGCTCAACGATCAGGTTGGGGCCGTCCAGGGTATAGCGCAGCTTCACCTGGCGCGCAATCCGCTTGAGAATCTGCGGCAGGGTCTGGTCGATGGCGTTGATGCTGACCTTGCCCTCGATGGCCGGATCGATGTCGAGGTTGAGACGGGCATCGCGGGCCAGTGCGAACAGCAGGTCCCGCGCCGGGAGGTCGGTGGCCACGACGGTGAAGGTCTGCAGCTTCTTCGACGGTTTCGGCGGTGTCACGATCGGGGCGCTGTCCACCACCGGCGGAATCGTCTGGTCGACCACCTGGGGAATGGGTTCGTTGACATGGCCGACCGGCTTCATGCGCTCGTCCTTGGCCGGAAAGGTGGTGCTGCAACCCGCCAGGGTCAGCAAGATCACGATAGAGAGGATGTATTTCATTGTTGTTCCCAGTCCGTATAACCGCCACTATGATAATTCACGCGATCCCCGCTTGCCCGTCCGGCCGCGGAGGTTCGCGCCTGCCCGCCGGCGTCTTTGCGCCGACTCGTCCTTCCATTCCTGCCGCCTTTCGGCGACCCTGCAACAGCACCTGCTGCATGCGGTAGATCGAATGCAGGTAGGGCTGGTTGACCTGTATCGCCGGGGGCAGCTCACGGACTGCCTGTTGCCCGGCCGTAATGGTCGGATACTCGCCGTAGAATACTCGAAAGATATCCCCCGATGGCTTGCTCACTTCAAACAGGTAGGTCTTGTCGAGATCCAGCGGCCACTCCCTGAGCAGGTAGTTTTCCAGCTCCTGCGCCGCGGCCCGGTTCCGCACCATCACCTGTATCGATACGCCCTGACGGTCGGCCTGCTCCAGCCAGGCCCGGCTCTGTTCCAACTTTTTCTGCAGCCAGCCCTGCGGTGCCTGCGATTCCGGCCCCGCCGTCCTGGTGGCCCCGGCAATCGCATCCGGAGCAGCAACAGGGGCGCTCGAGGTATCTCTTGAAGTCCCCGGCACAACAGCCTGATTTGCATTAACTTTATCAAGTTTATCGCCCCTCAGTGCGTTTTTTTTTGAACCAGCCGGCATTTCCTCGAGGCTTGCAGTACCGGGCCTTGCAGCTTCAGACTCGTCGGGGCTGTCGCCGGAAAGCTTTTTCGATGCCCCCTCGGCCCGGGAATCCGGTTTTGTGCTCCTGAAGGCATTGTTTTGCGGCGCCGGCTCGTTGCCGGGGGATAAAGGCGAGTCGACCGCCTGCGGCACCGGCTCCGCTCTGGCAGGATTGCCCTGACGGTTCGTAGTGGCCACAGACTGGTTTTCGGCGGGCGCAACCGCGGCGACAGGCCCGGTCACCGGCGATGCCAGGCCGAGCCACTGCGGTTGCAGCTTGTAGATCGTCAGCAGGGCGATCAGCAACAGGATCAAACCCAGCAGGGACCAGAACAGCGGGCCGTGTCGGCTGCGTTCGATGCCGAGCCGGGTGAAGCCGCTGTCTTCCACCGCCTCGCGGAGATGCTTCGAGGTCAGGGTATGGGTGTCGCTGGCATAGGCCGCCAGCAGCATCTTGTCGGCCAGGATATTGACGCGGCGCAGCAAGCCCTCGGAATGATGGGCAATCTGCTTCGCCAGCTTGCGGTTGATCAGCTCGGGGCCAGTGTAACCGACCTCGCGCATGCGGAAATTGAGATAGCGGTGGATCTCTTCGGCATCCAGCGGCGCCAGCTTGAACTCGTGAGTGATGCGCTCGCGCAACTGGCGGATGGACTTCTTCGACAGGTTCTCGTCCAGCTCCGGCTGGCCGAACAGGATGATCTGCAGCAGCTTGTGCTGATCCGTCTCCAGGTTGGACAGCAGGCGGATCTCCTCGAGGGTTTCCAGCGGCATGCCCTGGGCTTCCTCGATGAACAGCACCACCTGGCGGTCCTCGGCATGACGCTTGAGCAGATAGTTCTGCAACTGCGCCACCAGCTCGTGCTTGGAGGCATCGCGGTCGATGTCGAAATGCAGCTCGCTGGCGATGACGAACAGGATGTCTTCCGGCGACACGCTGGGGTTGGCGATGTAGATGATCTCCACATCCTGCGGCAGGATCTGCTGCAGCATGCGGCAGAGCATGGTCTTGCCGCTGCCGACCTCGCCCACCACCTTGACGATACCCTCGCCACGCTGCACCGCATAGGCCAGCGCCGCGAGAATGTCGCCGCGCCGTCCGCCCTCATAGAAAAGCGAGGTGTCCGGCGTGATGCGGAAGGGCGGCCGGTTCAGGCCGAAGTATTCTTCATACATGGGTCATGTCATCCTGGTCTCGCTCCATGATAATCGCGGGACCGGCCACGGAAACGCGCGCTGGTGCACAAAGCCGCTCACTCGTCATCGTTTTGCGCCTCCGCCGCCTCGGCACCGCCGACGCGCTCCAGGCGTCCGTACAGGGTGGAACGGTTGATACCCAGCAGCTCGGCCGCCCGGCTCATATTGTTGTCGCTCTGGCGCAACGCGAGTTCGATCCATTCGCGCTCGATGCGCTTGAGGGCGTCGCCGAGCTGGAATCCGGGTTGCCGCAACTGCTCGTGCAGCCACTGTTCCGACTGCTCCACACCCTTCGCCGCCGGCTGCACGCCCGCCGGCTGCAGTTCCTGATGCAGAACTTCCCGCTTGATGGTCTGCCCCGGGTATTTTGCCGACAGACGGATCACCACATTGCGCAGTTCTCGCACATTGCCCGGAAACTCGTGCTGCAACCAGAGTTCGCGGGCCTCGTCGTCGAGACGAAAGCTTCCCGCCCCGTCCGGCGCCTGGCGCTGGAAATAGTCGAGCAGCAACAGCTTGTCGCCGTCGCGTTCCCGCAGTGCCGGAACACGCAGGGTCAAGACGCTGAGACGATGGTAGAGATCCTCGCGGAAACGGCCCTCGGACACCGCCTGCAGCAGATCCTTGTTGCTCGCCGCCAGCACCCGACAGCGTGCCTGCCGCGGCCGGGTCTCACCAAGACGATAGAACTCGCCATTCTCCAGCACGCGCAGCAGCTTGGCCTGCAGATCCAGCGGCAGGTCGGCGATCTCGTCGAGCAGCAGGGTTCCAGCCCCCGTCTCTTCGAAGAAACCGGGGCGCGCTTCCCGGGCCCCGGTAAAGGCGCCCCGGGCATGGCCAAACAGCTGAGACTCGAGCAGCTCGCCATTGAAGGCGGCGCAGTTGAGTGTCAGAAAGGGTTCCGCCGAGCGGCGGCTGAAGCGGTGCAGGCTCAGCGCCACCAGTTCCTTGCCGCTGCCGGATTCGCCCTGGATCAGCAGCGGATAGGGCGAATCGGCGAGCTGCAGGATCTGTTCGCGCAGCAGCTCGATGGCCGGACTCTGGCCGATGATGCCCATGTCCTCGTCGGCGGGACGGCTCGGTTCCTGATCCCTTTCCAGTTGCCGCTTGAGCCGCATTTTCAGCTCCGCGACATCGCAGGGCTTGGGGATGAAATCCGCCGCCCCGAGTTGCAGGGCCCGTTCGACCTGAGCGCGATCGTCCTGCCCCGAGAGCACCAGGATACGCGTTTGCGGAAACTTGCGGTGCAGATGCTCGATCACCGCCAGGCCCTCGTCGGGCAGGTGAGTGTCCGGCGGCAAGCCCAGGTCCACAAGCGCCAGCATCGGCGCCGGATCCATGCGCTGCAGCAGTTCGATGGCAGCGGGCCGATCCTCGGCCACTTCGACCTGGAAGTCGGAGCTCAGCACGTACTTCAGGCTTTCGGCGATGATCGCATCGTCATCGACGATCAGCAGCGAAGAGTGATCGCGGTTCATGACAGGCGGGGCTGCGGCAGGGGGTTCATCCGGCCAGTATAGTGTCGAAATATCGACATGACAAACCTTGATCTCAGGAAATCCACGGATCTCGTTGTTTTGAAAGGATTTCTCTTCGATGGCAGGCACAGAACACAAACCGGGAGCATCATTTTCGACCCGCTTCGGGTTCAAGCGATGCCCTCAAGGCGGAGCCGCCGACACCGTCAGGCGCAGGCGTCGCGAGACGTAATCGGGGTTGGCCATGCCGCCGCTGGCGTAGCTGCCACTCTCCGCCAGCGCGGTGATGCGGTAGAACTGCAGGGTATCGGTGGCTTCCACATGGGTCGAGCTGCTGCATTCCAGGGTCACGCGGAAAGCCCTCAGCGCATCCTCGTCACTGCCGAAATTGAGTGTCTCGGAGGCCGGGCATATGCCCGATTGCAGGGCCCGGTAGGCCGCATAGTCCAGGCCGCTGCGCGCGGCCTGCATCGCACGGGCGCCCTGCACCGCCATTGCCAAGGTACTGTGTTGCACCACCGCCAGGCTGACCATGTAGGCCATCAGCGAGGCCAGCACTACCAGCAGGAAGATGGCCGTGATCAGGGAAAAACCTTGTTGTTTGTTAGCCCGCCTATCTCTCCACTGTTCGTGGCGAGGCGAACCAATGGCACGGCAGGAGGGTGGTGAGATATGCGGGTCAGGGTGCATTGTTGACATGAACCTGGTGCAGCAGCGACACGCGGCCGCCGCGAGGATCGGAAAGCCCGAGGCGCAGGCTTACCAGGCCGCTGCGCAGGGCGCTGCCCGGCTGGTAGAGGATGCCGCAGGCATCCACCTGACGCGCCATCGGCGCGATTTCGACGCCGGACCGCGCCGCAAGCTCGGCATCCGTGTCGATGGCGTTCTGGCTGGCCACGAAACCGTAGCCGGCGTATCGCGTCAGGCGGCCTGTGGCGGCATCGCAGACATAGCTGACCGGTCCGTCCACGGCATAGATCCGCTGTGCCGGCGAGGCCAGCGAAAACTGCTGGGCAGTGTCGAGCTGTACACGCTGCTCGCTGCCGTTTGCGACGATGCTGAAACCGGGCTGACTGACCACGCCGGGATTGCTGCCCGCGGCCGCCTGCGGATAGATCTGCCAGGGCGCGGTGTTGTAGACCACAAGGCGATAACCGGGCCAGCTGCTGGCCGAAGCCAGGCGACTGAACCCGCCCAACAGGTTGAAGGCGGCGTCGGGACCGCTGAACTCCAGACGATCGTCCGCGCCGCTGAACCCGCCGCCGCTCTGGTCGCGATAGCGCGCGGCATCGACCGTAGAAACCAATTCCAGCGCCCAGCCGTTGGGCGAGTTGTCGACCACGCGCAGGCTGTTGGGCAGGGCATGGCGGATATCGGTGGCAAGCCGACGCAGGGACATCTCGGCGCTGTCCACCAGCATCTGCCGCCGCTGCTGATCCTGATAGGCTTCGATGGGCCGGTTGATCAGCAAGCCGGCACCGGTGGCCAGGATGCCGAGCAGCACCATCACCACGATCAGCTCGATCAGGGTAAAACCCCGTGTCGATGAGCCGCCCATCACCAGGCCGTCCGGTAGCCCGACAAGCGGATCGGGTCGATGGCGGGATGATCCACGACCACATCGATGCGCCGCGCCCGGCTGGCCGCCAGTGCGCCGAGAGCGTGGGGTTGCACGGTCACGGTGACCTGGTAGTCGGCCAGTTCGGGCAGGGCCGTGCCCTGCTGATCGGCCGGGGCGTGGTTGGCGGGCAGGGCGTTGTAGTCCTGCACATCATCGAAATCGGCGCGGGTCTCGCCGGCCTCGCTGCTGCCCGTCTCCGCCGCACAGGCGGGCATGTCCTCGCAGAAGGCCTTCAGCTCGATCTCTTCCAGATAGGCTTCGGCGATGGCCAGGGCCTGCTCGCGAATCATCGGGTCGGCGCTACGCGAAACCAGGGCCGTGAACACGCCCGTCATCGCGGTCGCCGCCAGCGCCACGACCAGGATGGTCACCAGCAGTTCGATCAACGTGAAGCCATTCGATTCAAAGCGCATCGACCCACCCCGACAAGCGATGCACAATCAGGCTGCGGCCGTCGATGGTGAAGGTCTGATCGGCACTGATGCCTTCCACCGTCGAATCGGGCGCGAACACCAGGTTCTTCACCGGCGCGATGCTGCTGACCGCCGGCGCCGTGCGCTGGTAGGGCTGGTCGCGTTGCGCCGGATCCCGTACCGGCAGGCTGAAGCTTGCGGAATTGCAGCTGTCGCCCTGCCACAACTGCCAGCCGCTGCTGTCGATACGCGCCTGCACCCGGCAACCGGTGGCCACGGCCAGCTTCTGGGCGTAACGCAGGCCGTTGACCGTCTCGTTGAAAAAGCCGAGGGAACGATAGCCGTCCATGCCGCCAATGCGGCCCAGAGCCACCACGCCGAGGATACCGAGCAGCATCATCACCGCGATCAGCTCGATCAGCGAGAAGCCGCGCGCGGGATATCGATTTCCGGCTTGCAAAAGCAAATTCATGGGCTATCGTCAGTTGGGAAACAAAGTTAAAGTCGAATCTGAAGTTGGATCTCAAGTATAGGATCTGGCTGGAGAAAGTAAAAAAACACCGTTTTTCCGATCATCCATCATCTCTACAGGGGTAAGACTCTCATGAAAACAACGCATATCCGTCCCGGACAGTCCGGTTTCACCTTGATCGAACTGGTCGTGGTCATCGTTCTGCTGGGCATCCTCGGCGTGACCGCGCTGGGCAAGTTCCAGGATCTGTCGACCCAGGCCGCCGACGCCGCCGAACAGGGCGTGGCTTCCGAGCTGTCCTCGGCCGCAGCCATCAATTACGCCGCGGATGTCGTAGGCACAGGCACCTCGGTCTCCATCACCGCGGTCGATTGCGTCTCGACCGGCACCGCACCCTCCACCACCCTTGACAACCTGATGGCTACCGGCAGCGCGCCGACCACGAACTACGAGTATTCGGTTGCCGGTGGCGCAACCGAAGGCGCAGCCTGCAACGCCGGGGACACCTTCCTCTGCAGCGTGAGAAACACCAACGGCGACAATACCGTGGACGCCACGGCCACCATCATCTGCACCAACTGAGTCCGATCCAACGGACCGGGGCGAAAGCCCCGATTTTCAAGGGCCGCCGCGCTGTTTCAGCCGGCGGCCTTTTTCATGCCCAGTCCTTCGAGCACATCCCGACCCGGATCGAACCGGCCATCGCCATCGAGATCCCGGTAACGCAGGCGCAGCTGCCAGGCTTCGGGCAGCCATTGTTCGCCATCAAACCAGCGCAAAGTCCTGTTGCGGGTATCGAAATACCAGCCCGGCTCCCGGGCCTGCTTCTCGTTCCCGATCTCGCCCCGGTAGGTTTTTGGCGGCTGGAAACCGCCTTCCTGAGACAACAGACGGAAGGGATTGGCTTGATCGAAACGGGCCAGCCGGTCGAGCCGGCCCTCGCTGGCGGCCTTCAGCAGGCGCAGGCCCAGCAGGGCATTGAGCTGGCCTATCGTCTGTTGCCGCGCGGTCTGCTGCACCTGTTCGGAGAGCCGGTCGGCACGATCGAGAAACAGGGCCGCCAGTATCGACACCAGGATCACCACCAGCAGCGAGCGCAGCAGCAGCGTTCCGGGCAGGCCCCGCAAGCGGTTCATCGTCTCGCCAGTTGAGTGATATCCCACATGGGCACGAAGATACCCAGGGCCAGCACCAGCACCAGGGCCCCGATCAGCACATAGATCACCGGCTCGATGCGGTCGGCCAGGGTCTTGATGTCGTAATCCACCTCTTCCTCGTAGAAGTCTGCGATATAGGTCATCATCTCCTGGAGGTTCCCGGCTTCCTCGCCGACGGCGAACATCTGCATCACCACGGGCGTGAACATCTCGGTGCGTTGGGCGGAGCGGGTCAGGGTATCGCCGCGCTCGATGCCCTCGCGCATGCCGGCCACATGACGGCCGATATAGTCGTTGCCGATGGAACGCGCGATCACCCCCATGCCCTGCACGATCGGCACGCCGGCGCCATAGGCCATGGCAAAGGAGCGGGCGAAACGCGACAGGTAGGCACGCAGCAGGATGTCGCCGAACAGCGGCGCGCGCAGCACGAATCGATGCCAGCGATAGCGCCCGTCCTCGGTGGAGATCCAGTAGCGGAATCCGGCCCAGGCCGCGAGCAGCCCGCCGAGCAGCCACGGCCAGTATTCGGTAAAGAATTTCGAGGTGTTCAGCAGCAACACCGTCTGCCAGGGCAGCTCCAGGTGGTTGGCCTCGAAGAAGGCCGCGAACTTGGGGATCACGAACAGGTTGACGATGACCAGCGCTATGGCGATGGCGGCGATGACGATCATCGGATAGCGCAGGGCGGCCTTGATATTCTGGTTCATCTTGCGGTTGCGCTCGATGTAGCCGGCCATCTGGCTGAAGGCATGATCCAGCTGGCCGGTGCTCTCGCCGACCTGGATGATGCTCACATAAAGATTGCTGAACACCTTCGGATGGCGGGCGAAGGCCATCGACAGGGGACGACCGGATTCGAGCTGGGTCAGGGTATCCTCCAGCGCGCGGATCAGCAGCGGATTGCGCACGCTGTCGAGGATGCCGCTAATGGCGCGGGTCAGCGGGATGCCCGCCTTGTTCAGCGCCGCCATCTGGCGGGTGAACATCAGCAGTTCCTCGACGCTGATCCGGTACAGGTCGAAACGGGTCATGATCTGGTCAATCACGTCCGCCTGCTGCTGCTTCTCGCGGATCTGCAGCGGGATCACGCCCTTGTCCATCAACTGCTCGGCCAGGGCTGCCGGAGACTGGGCATCGCGTTCGCCCTCGACCAGCTGGCCGTCGTTGCTGCGTCCCTTGAACTGAAAGCGCGGCATCAGTCGTCGAGCTCCAGTTCGAGATCCAGCGGCGTTTCCTCGATCAGCTCCTCGCGCGACTGGCCGGCCAGACGCAGCACTTCGTCCAGCGTCGTCAGCCCCTCAATGGCGTACTGATGGGCCTCGTTGATCAGCGGCCGGTAACCGGGCGCGCGCCCGGCGGCCTCGACGAATTCCTGAGTGTCCTCGCGACGCAGGGCCTCGGCCAGCTCGGAGTTCATTTCCAGCAGCTCGTACACGCCGATGCGGCCCCGATAGCCGGTGAATCCGCAATGCAGGCAGCCCTTGCCCTTCTTGTAGTGGTACTGGCTGGCATCCAGGTACAGCCGGTCGCGCAGCCAGGTGGCTTCGTAGATGTCCGGCTGGTAGTCCTCGGCGCAGCTCTCGCAGACCCGGCGCACCAGACGCTGCGCCAGCACCGCACGCAGGGTGGTGGCGAGCAGATAACCCTCGACGCCCATGTCGAGCAGGCGGGTGGCGGTGGATACGGTATCGTTGGTGTGCAGCGTGGACAGCACCAGGTGACCGGTCATCGCGGCGCTGACGCCGATCTCGACGGTTTCGCGGTCGCGCATCTCGCCGACCATGATGATATCCGGATCCTGGCGCAGCGCGGAACGCAGCACCGCGGCGAAATTGAGGCCAATCTTCGGCTGTACCTGCACCTGGTTGATGCGCTGCATGCGGTATTCCACCGGGTCCTCGACCGTGATGATCTTGCTTTGAGGCTGGTTCAGCAGTTTCAGCGCGGCGTAGAGGGTGGTGGTCTTGCCCGAACCGGTGGGGCCGGTTACCAGCACCATGCCGTGGGGCTGGTGGATCTGCTTGCGGAATCGGTGCAGCAACTCGTCACGCATGCCCAGTTGCTCGATATCCAGCGCGCCGCGGGTCTGGTCGAGCAGTCGCATCACCACCGATTCGCCGTACTGCACCGGCATGGTGGAGATACGCACATCGATCTCGCGACCGTTGACGGTCATGTTGAAACGCCCGTCCTGGGGCAGCCGTTTCTCCGAGATATTGAGACCGGCCATCAGCTTGAGACGCACCACCACCGCCGGCGCAATCTGGATCTCCTTCATCTCCTGCTCGTGCAGCACGCCGTCGACGCGCTGACGGATGCGTATGACTTCCTTGTCCGGTTCGATGTGGATGTCCGAGGCGCCGACCTGCACCGCGTCCTCGAAGATGGACTGCAGCAGCTTGGCCACCGGCGCATCGGTCATCTCCGCCTGCAGCAGGTCGCGCAGATCCTCGCTGCCGGAGGACAGTTCCTGGCCCAGCTCCTCGGCGAGAGCGCTGATTTCCTCGGTGCGGCGGTAGACGCGATCGAAGGCCTGCAACAGGTCGCGTTCGCGCACGATGGCCTGGCTCACCGGCTTCGGCAGCTTGGCCTGGATCTCGTCCAGGGCATAGAGATCGGTCGGGTCGGCCATGCCGACCAGGTAGTCGCGCGGCCGGTCCTCGAGCACGATGGCGCGATAGCGCCGGGCAATGCTCTCCGACAGCTGGCGCACCACCGATTCGTCGAAGCTGTAATTGGTCAGGTCGATCAGCGGGATGCCTAGCTGGCTCGACAGCAGGTTGAGTATGCTGTCCTCGTCGATCATGCCCAGTTCGATCAGCGTGCTGCCGAGCTTGCGGCCGAGCTTCTTCTGCTCCTTCAGGGCCAGGTCCAGCTGCTGCTCGGTGATCAGGCCGCTTTCGACCAGCAGGTCGCCGAGGCGGATCTTCTTGCCAAAGGCCATGTCATTGCCCTCCCGGTTCGGTGGCGGACCCCAGCAGCCGCAGACGCTCCGCGACAAAGGCCTCGAGGCGGTTCGACAGTCCGCCGAGAGCACGCGCGCGGTCATAGGCGGCCAGCGCTTCGGTCGGCCGTTGCAACTGTTCCAGCGACAGACCGAGGCCGACCCAGTGACGGGCCTCCGCGGGTTCGCGCTGCAACAGGCGACGATAGCTGGCAACGGCCTGCTGATATTGCCCCAGTCGCTGCCAGGCAAGGGCCAGCAGATCATCCTGACGCGGATCGTTGGCAAAGCGTCGCACCAGTCCCGCATAGTCGCCGGCCCGGAACAGGGCATGTGCCCGGCGGCGCTGCTCCAGCGCCGGGGACGGCGCGGACCGGGCGACGCTGGCACGGATATCCAGTCTCGGCCTGGCATCATCCTCGGCCACGGGGCGCTCCGGTTCGGTACTCATTGCGGCGGCTGTTGCGGTTTTTTCCTGTACCCCGGTTGCAGGTGCGGGTTCCGCTGCGGTCTGCGGTTGATCGTTTGCCTTGGCGACGGCAGCAGCCACCGGCACTGTCTCCTTCGTGTCGGCTTCCGTCTCGGCTTCGATTCCGGTTTCAACGGTTGCGGTCGCCGGCTCCGGCTCCGTGGGCACCTGCAAGGTCAGAGTCCAGTTCTGACCGCCAGCAGGCCGGAGCTGGGTGGCGGTCTCGACGCTCACCCGCGGCTCGGTTTCCAGCGCGACCAGCAGATCGCCGTCACGGGGCTGCAGTTCGAGATGCCGGATCCAGGGATTGGCTCCAAGCACCGGGGTCTCGACCTCGCTGCGGCTGTTCCTGAGCACGAAGCGGTATTCGTTGCCCGACTGGCGCTGCAGGTAACTGGTGGTGGCCGCGGACAGCTCGAAGCGCAGGCTCAGCGAACGCAGGCCGCGATCCAGTTGCAGACCCTGCAGGAGGATGACCGTCGGTTTCGCATCCTTAGCTGGATCGGCTGTCGCGACTGCAAGGCTTTCTTTACCCTCGATCACCCCGGAAGAGGGTGCGACTTTCGGGTTCGGGGTCGAATTCGCCGTGGCGGTATCCCGTTCTGGTGCATACAGGGCCTGCAGCACCCCGCCAATCGCCAGCAATGCCGCAAGCCCGATCCAGGCGACAGGTCTGCGTCGGCCGGAATCCTGCCTGGCCGCGCCTCGCAGGGCCTCCGGCTCCACCAGGCGCAGCTGGGGTTCCTGCTGCTGCAGGTCGCGCAAGACCTGGTTGATGACGCTCATGCCGCGGCCTCCAGCTGTTCGCAATCGGCGGCGGCTCGGCGCAGCAAGTGCTTGTCGACCCGGAAGGCCGAGGATCCGTAGGCCAGCAGCAGGGACTTGTGGCAGAGCAGGTTGATCAGCCGCGGTACGCCCCGGCTGAGCCGGTACAGCTCCCGCAGCACCTGTGGATCGAACAGGGG
>WGBK01000433.1 GCA_015494335.1 Gammaproteobacteria bacterium
CTTGTGATCGGCCCGCGCCACCTCGACCAGCAATACCGCCGTGGCGAGTTCGGTCGCCATCTCGGGCGCCTGTTCGCGGAAGCGGTCGAAAGTGGGAGCAAAAAAGCGCTCGATCCAGCCCATCAGTGAAACGCTCCGTAACAATTGATATCTTTCATTGAATCACGTTTTTCGATAGTCTCATATTGAATACAGAACCCGTTTGAAGCGCAACCGCATGACCCTCACCGAACTCCGCTACATCGTCGCCGTGGCCCAGAAACGCCATTTCGGCAAGGCTGCCGAGGCCTGTTTCGTCAGCCAGCCAACCCTGTCCATCGCCATCAAGAAGCTGGAGCAGGAGCTCGACCTGCGTCTGTTCGAGCGCAGCTCGAAGAACGAGATTCGCATCACCGACATCGGCCAGCAGATCGTCGAACAGGCGCAGAAGGTCCTGCGCGAGGCGCAGACCATCCAGGAAATCGCCCAGCAGGGCAAGGACCCGCTGTCCGGATCCTTTCGCCTTGGCGCCATCTACACCATCGGTCCCTACCTGCTGCCGGACCTGATCCCTCGTCTCAACGAGGCCACACCGAATCTGACCCTGATCATCGAGGAAGATTTCACCGCCAACCTGACCCAGAAGCTCAAGAACGGCGATCTCGATGCCATCATCATCTCCTACCCCTACGAAGAACCCGGCATCGAGACCACTCCGCTGTACGAGGAACCCTTCGTGGTCGCCATCTACCCGGAACACGAATGGAACGACAAGAGCGAAGTCCGCGTCGACGAGCTGGCCGGCCAGGACCTGATGCTGCTTGGCGCCGGCCACTGCTTTCGCGACCAGGTGCTGGCGGCCTGTCCCAAGTGCATGTCCGAAAGCAGCGAGCTGACACGCAAGCTCGAGGGCAGCTCGCTCGAAACCATTCGCCACATGGTGGCTGCCGGCACCGGCATCACCGTGCTGCCTTGCACCAGCCTGCTGCACCGCCACAGCAACCGCGAGCTGGTGCGCATCAAGCCCTTCGCCCAGCCCCGCCCGGGTCGTCGCGTGGCCCTGGCCTGGCGCAGGCACTACCCGCGCAGCGAGGCCATCCAGGCCATCGCAGAGGCCATCCGGGCCTGCGATCTGCCGGGCGTCACCGAGCTTTCCGACCGCGCCGAGAAGGGCTGATTCAGCGCCGCGGGGGATATCCGTACCACTGCGGCGGCGGATAGGCCGCGGGCGGGGGCATCCAGGGCGCAGGTCGGACCTGTGCAGGGTAGTAGCGCGGCGGCGGTGGATAGTAGCGATGGTCATCGCCCTTGAGCCGGTTGAACCAACCCGGCGGGCCTCCGAGCGGACAGAAGGGGATCTCGGGGAAGTCGGCCACGGCCGAAGCGGGAAGGATCCCTGCCGCAAGCAGGGCAATGATGACCGTCTTCTTCATGAGGAATCTGGATCTCGTGTTATCTTGCGACATCCTACACCGGAACTGCGACCATGCTGAAATTCCTGCTCGTCTTTATTCTGCTCAGCCTGCTGTCCCTGCTGCTGATGTCGCTGTGGCATCGTCCGACCCGGCTGCGACCGCCGGAACAACGGCTGATCCAGCCCTGCCCGAACACGCCCAATTGCGTCAGCAGCCTTGCGGAGGTCGAAACCCATCGGGTCGAAGCCCTGCCGATTCTCGACAATGCCGACTCGAGCTGGCGTCGCTTGCGCAGCGTCATCGAGGCCGAGGGCGGCGATCTGGTGGTGGACGACGGCCACTACCTGCATGCCGTGTTCGAGAGCCGCTGGCTGCGCTTTCGCGACGATCTGGAAGCCGTGCTCGAAACTGACCGCATCGATCTGCGCAGCGCCTCGCGCGCCGGGCGTTCCGATTTCGAGGTCAATCGCAATCGCGTCGAGCGTATCCGCAGACGCTATCTGCGCGAAGATTGATCAATCCGCTACCTTGCGGATAAAACCGATGTCATTCTCGATCAGACGCCGCTCGGCGCGGGAGAAATCACTGTCGCTGGCGAAGGGTCCCACCACCACCCGGTAATAGGTTACGCCTGAAACATCGGCGGCATCGATGCGTGCCTGCAGGCCGAGCAGGGCCAGGTTGGCCTTGCGCCGTTCCGCATCGGCCGCAGCCTTGAAGGATCCGGCCTGAAGGACATAACGGCTGCGGCCGTCGGCTTTCGGCTTGCCCGAGGTCGATTTCGGCCGCGACTCGATGACCTCGGTCTGCGGAATCTCCACCTTGCGATCGGGCAGCACGCGGTAGAAGTCGAAGACCGGCTTGCCGCGAGCCGGCGTTTCCTCGTTCGGAGCGCGCTCGGGCGGATTCAGCCGTGCCTCTTCGACGATGCCGCGATCGAGAAACAGGATGAAGGCGACGAA
>WGBK01000434.1 GCA_015494335.1 Gammaproteobacteria bacterium
CTGCCAGCCGCCGACCGAGCCAGCGCAATTCGAGACCGGTCATCCAGATACCGTGGATCAGCACGAGCTTGTGTGGGAAATCGGGGGAAGGCATGGTCGGTTTCAGAATTCCGTTGTCGACCCATGTGAGTCGTGGAGCAGGGCACCAGTGGTCATCCGTGAAAAACGCCGTGAATGCATCCATGCAGGCTTGACTGCGGCCTCCATGCCGCAGACATCTTCACGAATGACCACTGGTACACCGCCGTCTTGATGGTGGAGTCCCGGGGAAAGGGGTGGTTGCAAGTGCGCGGGCGAAACATTTTCTATATAATAAATCGCTTATATTTGTGCATTGTACAGGCAGGGCCATGAATTACCTCCCGATTTTTCTCGATATCAAGGGCAAGACCGCCAAGGTCATCGGTGGTGGCGGCATCGCCGCGCGCAAGGCGGATCTGCTGCTCAAGGCCGGCGCCCGGGTGGTGGTCATCGCCCCCGAGACCCACGGCGAAATGACGCGCAAGATCGAGGACGGGGAACTGGAGTGGGTCGAGCGCGGCTACCAATCCGGCGATCTCGAGGATGCGGTGCTGGTGATCGCCGCCACCGATGATGCAGCCACCAACGAGCAGGTTGCGGCCGATGCCAATGCCCTGAAGATTCCCTGCAATGTGGTGGACAACCCTAAGCTCTGCAGTTTCATCATGCCGTCGATCATCAACCGCGATCCGGTGCAGATCGCGGTTTCCACCGGCGGATCGTCCCCGGTGCTGGCGCGGCTGATCCGTACCCGTCTCGAGAGCTGCACCCCTTCCGCCTACGGCAAGCTGGCCAGGCTGGTCGAGCAGTACCGGGACCAGGTCAAGCAGACCTTCACCCGGGTCGAGGAGCGACGAAAGTTCTGGGAATCCATACTCGAAGGGCCGGTCGCCGAACATGTGTTCGCCGGTCGCGATGCCGATGCCCGCGAGCTGCTCGAGAAACTCATCGACGAGGCGAAGGCGGACCCGGAATACCAGGGCGAGGTCTACCTGGTCGGCGCAGGACCCGGCGATCCCGACCTGCTGACTTTCCGCGCCCTACGGCTGATGCAGAAGGCCGATGTCATCGTCTACGATCGACTGGTGTCGCAACCGATCATGGATCTGGTGCGGCGCGACGCCGAACGCATCTACGCGGGCAAGGAACGCGCCAATCATGCGATCCCCCAGGAGAGCATCAACCAGCTGTTGGTGCGTCTGGCGAAGGAGGGCAAGCGGGTGCTGCGGCTCAAGGGCGGAGACAATTTCATCTTTGGCCGTGGCGGTGAGGAGATCGCCGAGTTGATCGACGAGGGCGTGCCCTTCCAGGTGGTGCCGGGCATCACCGCGGCCTCGGGCTGCACAACCTACGCCGGCATCCCGCTGACCCATCGCGATTTCGCCCAGGCCTGTACCTTCGTCACCGGCCACCTCAAGGACGGCAGCAGCGATCTCAACTGGCCGATGCTCTCCCATGCCCATCAGACCGTGGTGTTCTACATGGGGCTGAACAATGTCGGCGCCATCTGTGAGAATCTCAAGGCCCACGGACGCGACGCGAAGACGCCGGCCGCGCTGATCGAGAAGGGTACGACGCCTGAGCAGCGTGTGTTCATCGGTGACCTCGACAGCCTGCCGGCCCTGGTGGATGAAAACAATGTGCGGGCGCCGACCCTGATCGTGGTCGGCGAAGTGGTCGAACTGCACAAGAAACTTAGCTGGTACAAGCCAGGTAAGGAAATCAAGTAAGACCCTTGCGCACTTGCGCAGCGTGCTTTGAGGGTGCGCCGGTCTGGGGTAGACTCCCGCCTTCCCGTCGTACCGAGAATTTCCGTCCATGGCCCGAATCAACATCATGGCGCTGCGCCACAGCGCCTTCTATGCCCCCTTGCTGCTCACCGTGCACGGCGACTACCTGACGCGCAGGGGCCTGCAACCGAACTATCGCCTGCAGACGCCCGAGGACCCCATCGATGTGGCGCTGCGCAACGGCACCGCCGACCTGTCCCAGTCCGCACCGGCCGTGAGCTTCGCGTCCCTGGAACGGGGTGAGGAACAGGAGCTGCTGCATTTCGCCTCGATCAACGACCGCGACGGCTTCTACCTCAGCGCGCGCGAACCGATGCCGGATTTCCGCTGGAAGGATCTTGAGGGACACGAGGTGCTGGTGGATCACCTGTTCCAGCCGATGGCCACGCTCCGCTATGTCATGCATCTCAATGCTGCCGACTTCGATCGCATGAAAGTCATCGATGCCGGCAATGTCGAGGAAATGGACGCCGCCTTCCGTAGCGGCCGGGGCGAGTTCGTGCACCAGCAGGGTCCGGCCCCGCAACAGCTCGAGGCCGATGGCCAGGGGCATATCGTCGCCAGCATCGGCGAGGCACTGGGGCCGATTGCCTTCAGCAGTCTCTATGCCAACCGCGAATGGCTGCAAACCGACATGGCGCTGGATTTTCTCGACGCCTACCGGAACGCGATGACTGATCTGCTCGACATGACGCCGCAGCGCATCGCCCGAACCATCGGTCCGGCACTCCCGGGCATCGACGAGAGTGTGCTGGTGCGCACCCTCGGCGACTACAAGAAGCTGGATACCTGGAAGGAAGATATCTCCATAAAACCAGAGAGTTACGAAAATCTTTTAAAGGTCTTCCTGCATAGCGGTCTGATCACCCGGGAGCACCCAATGGATGCCTTGATCACCGATATCCGGAGACCTTGAATGCCCATCAAAACCTTTCTCGGCCGCATGCGCAGCAAGACGGAATGCGCGCCACGGCACAGTATCTCGTGGATCGTCTGGTCCTGGATCGGTGCTTTTCTCGGCATTCTTCTGGTGGGATTGCTGAACCGCCTGTGGCCGATCTCGGCGACCGATCATATCTTCCTGATTGGTTCCTTTGGCGCATCGGCGGTGCTGATCTATGGCACGCCTCATGTGCCCTATGCCCAACCACGCAACCTGGTCGGCGGGCATCTGGTGTCAGCCCTGATCGGCGTCGCCATCGTCAGCTGGCTGCCGGTAATGATGGAGTTGCAGGCGGCGCTGGCGGTGTCCACGGCCATCTTCGCAATGCACCTGACGCGTACCCTGCATCCGCCGGGCGGCGCCAGTGCGCTGATCGCGGTCATCGGCAGCGAGCAGGTACATGCGCTGGGCTTCGAATATGTGCTGCGCCCGGTACTGGGCGGCGTGCTGGTGATGCTGCTGGTGGCGCTGGTAGTCAACAACCTGCGCGATGACGAGGAACGCCACTACCCCCGCTGCTGGTTCTGACCTCTTGCTCGGGGGCAGGGAGCCATGACCGCATCGAGTTTTCGGCTTGTGACCGGTTTGCTGCTGGCCCTGCTGGCAACGCCCCTGCGAGCCGAACCCTCCGGTGAGATCGAGGAAGTGGTGGTCTTCGGCAGCCGCGAACGGCTCGATCCCCTGGTTCTGGAGCTCGATACCGGCAAGCTGATGCGGGTGCCCGGCGCTTCCGACGATCCGCTGAATGCGCTTTTTGCCCTGCCGGGCGTAAGTTTCGGCATCGACGACCACGCACGGCCGGCGGTACGCGGCTCCGCGCCGGACGACAACCTGTTCCTGATCGACGATATCCCCGCGGCCTATGTATTCCACCTGTTCGGCGACAGTATCTTCAGCGACAACACGCTGAGCCGCTTCGAACTCCATCCGGCGGCCTACCCGAGTCGCTACGGCGGGGCCAACGGCGCGATCATCGATGTGCGCCTGCGCGATCCGCAGCCCGGCCCGATGCAGCTCACCCTGGACTACAGCCTGTTGCGCACCGGCATCTTCGTCGAGAGCGGCCTTGGAGAAAGCCAGGCCCTGTATGCCTCCTTTCGCCGCAGTCTGCTCGATCTCTACCTCGACAGCGGCGATGAAAAGAATGGCGTGATCCTGCGCGAGGTGCCGGTGTACACCGATTACCAGCTCAAGCATGTGCTGCAGCTCGGACGCAACCGCAGGCTGTCGCTGCTGCTGATCGGCGCCGAAGACCAGGCCCGTGCCGACTTTTCCGAGAGTTCCGAGGCCGCGGCGCTGGATCCGGATTTCCTCGGACCGGCAATGGTGGATCAGCGATTCGACAGCCAGGGGCTGAGCTGGGACAGCTATGACAGCGCCCGGGACGCTTCAATGCGCTGGGTGCTGGCCCACAGCCGGCAATCCACCGATTTCGACTATGGCAGCCGGCAGTTCGTGCGCACGCGGCTGGAGCGTCTGCAACTGCAGTGGGAGCGGAGTTGGCGCCCTGCCGATGGTCACGACCTGCTGCTGGGCGCCAGTCTGACCAGCGACCGTATCCGCTACGATCTCGACGCCAAGATCGAGGCCTGCAGCGACTTCGATCCGGACTGTTCCACCGTCGATGCGCCTCGCCTGCGACTGCAGGACGGCAAGCGCATCGGCGAACGCGCGCTCCATGTCGAGGATCACTGGAAGCCTGATGAGGACTGGACCCTGACCCTGGGGCTGCGGGGTTCCGCAGATGATTACCTCGAGGACCGATTTCTCGAACCGAGGCTGCGGCTGGAACGACAGCTGAATGAGCGATGGCGCCTGTTCGCTGTCTGGGGTCGCTATCACCAGTTGCCGGCCATCGACCGTATCCTGCCCGAGGTCGGCAACCCGGCGCTGGATTCGCCGCGCTCCTCGCACTTCGTGCTCGGAATGCGGCACCGGCCCTCGGCGGCCTGGGACTGGAAGATGGAGCTGTACTACAAGGACATGGACAAGCTGGTGCTGAGCCTGGAACCGGAGGACAACCTGAATGCGGTGCAACGCTACAGCAACGAGGCTTCCGGGCGGGCTTACGGTCTGGAGCTGCTGGTCAATCGCAACGAGGTCGACGACTGGTACGGCTGGCTGTCGCTGAGCCTGTCGCACAGCGAGCGCCGCAACGAACGCAGCGGCGAGACCCTGCCGTTCTACTATGACCGGCCCTTCATTCTCAATCTGGTGGCCGGCTATCGCATCAATGCCTTGTGGAGTGTCGGCGGACGCTGGCGGGTGCAGAGCGGTGGCCTCTATACTCCGATCGTCGATCTCGAACGCAGCGAAACCCAGCCGGGCGTTTTCAAGCCCGTGTACGGCGAACTCAACAGCCAGCGTTTGCCGGTCTATCACCGCCTCGATCTGCATATCGAACGCAAGCGCCGCTACGCCTGGGGCGAGCTGGACTTCTACTCGGACATCCTCAATCTCTACGGACAGGAAAACATCCAGGCCTATCGGTACGCGCCCGACGCTACCGAGCGGGTCGATCCGCCGCCCGGCTACGGGCCTCATGTTCCGGTGGCCACGGAGGTCGGCATCACCAGCTTTGTTTCGCTGGGTGTGCGGCTGCGTTTTTGAATCCGCGATAACATTAGCTATTGCTAATGTATTCCGCTAGAATGCGCGGCCTTTTCCCCGCAGCAAGACCTCCCCCTGTATGTTTGAACTCACCTGTCCTGGCAAGCAATGCGTCAGGAACGATGTCCTGTCCGGACTCACCGTGGCCCTGGCACTGGTGCCCGAGGCCGTGGCCTTTGCCTTTGTCGCCGGCGTCGAACCCATTGTCGGACTCTACGGCGCCTTCATGATGGGCCTGATCACCGCCATCATCGGCGGCCGGCCGGGCATGATTTCCGGGGCGACCGGCGCCATGGCCGTGGTGATGGTGTCGCTGGTGATGACCCATGGGGTGGAGTACCTGTTCGCGGCGGTGTTGCTGGCCGGCCTGATCCAGATCCTCGCCGGCCTGTTGCGACTGGGCAAGTTCATCCGGCTGGTGCCGTACCCGGTGATGCTCGGTTTCGTCAACGGTCTCGCGATCGTCATCTTCCTTGCGCAGATGCGCCAGTTTCAGGTAACCGGGGAGGGCGGCGAAACCCTGTGGCTCAACGGGCAGCAGCTTGGCGTGATGCTGGCACTGATCGGCCTGACCATGGCCATCATCCACTACCTGCCGCGCTTCACGCGGGTGATTCCGGCTTCGCTGGCGGCCATCGGCACGGTGACCCTGGTCGCCATCGCACTCGATCTGTGGCTGGACCTGGGCACGCGCTCGGTGGTCGATGTGCTGCGTGACATGGCGAGGGACCCCGAGGCCAGCATTGCCGGCGATCTGCCCAGTTTCCACATTCCACAGGTGCCCTGGAACTGGCAGACACTGGAGATCATCCTGCCATACAGCCTGGTGCTGGCCGGCGTTGGTCTGATCGAGTCGTTGCTGACACTGAACCTCATCGACGAACTCACCGAGACCCGGGGCCACGGCAACCGCGAATGCGTGGGGCAGGGCGTGGCCAACAGTGTCAACGGCCTGTTCGGCGGCATGGGGGGCTGTGCGATGATCGGTCAGTCCCTGATCAACGTGAATTCCGGCGGCCGTGGCCGGCTCTCCGGCATCAGCGCCGCGCTGTTCCTGCTCGGCTTCATTCTGTTCGGTTCGGGACTGATCGAGCAGATCCCGGTAGCGGCCCTGGTCGGGGTCATGTTCATGGTGGTGCTGGGCACCTTCGAGTGGGCCACCTTCCGCATGATCGGCAAGGTGCCGAAGTCGGATATCTTCATCACCGTGCTGGTGGCGGCGGTGACCGTGATCTCGGACCTGGCCATTGCGGTCA
>WGBK01000435.1 GCA_015494335.1 Gammaproteobacteria bacterium
GGTTGTTGCACATCTCCATGATCTCGTCGTCGCTGCATTCCTTCAGGTCGACCTTCTTGGCATGGGAGTTGTACACCTCGTCGAGGAACTTGCGCAGCTTCTCGGCCTTGACATGCTGGTCGAGCATCTTGCCGATCTTCAGGCCCACGCCCTTGGCCGCCCAGCCGAGATGGGTCTCGAGAATCTGGCCGACATTCATGCGCGACGGAACACCGAGCGGGTTGAGCACGATATCGACCGGGGTGCCGTCCTCGCGGAAAGGCATGTCTTCCTCGGGCACGATCATCGAGACCACGCCCTTGTTGCCGTGGCGGCCGGCCATCTTGTCGCCCGGCTGCATGCGACGCTTGACCGCGAGGAAGACCTTGACCATCTTCAGCACGCCCGGAGCCAGGTCGTCGCCGGCGACGACCTTCTTCTTCTTCTCCTCGTACATCTCGTCGAACAGCTTGCGCTGGGACTCGAGCTGGGCTACCAGGTCCTCGACCTGTTTGCTCACGGCATCGTCGGAGACGCGCACCTTGAGCCAATCCTCGCGAGCAAGACCATCGAGATAGTCCTCGCTCACCTTGCTGCCCTTCTTCAGCTTGTTCGGGCCGCCGTCGGCCTTCTGTCCGAGCAGCAGGTTCTTCAGGCGCGAGTAGATGCTTTCCTCGATGATGCGGAACTGGTCGTCGAGATCCTTGCGCAGGGATTTCAGAGCGGCCTGCTCGATCTCCTTGGCGCGGGCATCCTTCTCGATGCCGTCGCGGGTGAACACGCGCACGTCGATGACGGTGCCGATCATGCCCGAGGGCACGCGCAGGGAGGTATCCTTCACGTCGGAAGCCTTCTCGCCGAAGATCGCGCGCAGCAGCTTCTCTTCCGGCGTCAGCTGGGTCTCGCCCTTGGGCGTGACCTTGCCGACCAGGATGTCGCCGGGCTTGACCTCGGCACCGACATAGACCACGCCGGACTCGTCGAGCTTGGACAGCAGGCCTTCGCTGACATTCGGAATGTCGGCGGTAATCTCCTCGGCGCCCAGCTTGGTGTCGCGCGCCAGGCAGGAGAGTTCCTCGATGTGGATCGTGGTAAAGCGATCTTCCTTCACCACCCGCTCGGAGAGCAGGATCGAGTCCTCGAAGTTGTAGCCGTTCCAGGGCATGAAGGCGACCTGCATGTTCTGCCCCAGGGCCAGTTCGCCGAGGTCGGTGGAGGCGCCGTCGGCGAGCACGTCGCCGGCTGCGACCACGTCACCCTGCTTGACGATGGGCTTCTGGTTGATGCAGGTGTTCTGGTTGGAACGGGTGTACTTGGTGAAGTTGTAGATGTCCACGCCCGGCTCGCCGGCCTGGGTTTCATCCTCGTTGACGCGGATGACCACGCGGCTGGCATCGACGGAATCGACCACACCGCCACGACGGGCCTTGACCACTGTGCCGGAATCCACCGCCACGGCGCGCTCCATGCCGGTGCCGACCAGCGGCTTGTCGGCGCGCAGGCAGGGCACGGCCTGGCGCTGCATGTTGGAACCCATCAGCGCGCGGTTGGCGTCGTCGTGCTCGAGGAACGGGATCAGCGAGGCCGCGACCGAAACGATCTGCTTCGGCGAGACATCCATGTAGTCGATCTTGTCCGGCGGCGACAGCGTGAATTCGTTCTGGTGCCGGCAGGGGATCAGATCGCCGAGGATCTTGCCGTTCTTGTCGATGTTGACGTTGGCCTGGGCGATGGAATACTGCGCCTCCTCGATGGCCGACAGGTATTCGACCTCGTCGGTGACCTTGCCATTCTTGACCTTGCGGTAGGGCGTCTCGAGGAAGCCGTAGTGATTGGTGCGGGCATACACCGACAGCGAGTTGATGAGACCGATGTTCGGGCCTTCCGGCGTCTCGATCGGGCACACGCGGCCGTAGTGGGTCGGATGCACGTCGCGCACCTCGAACCCCGCCCGCTCGCGGGTCAGACCGCCCGGGCCGAGGGCGGAGACACGGCGCTTGTGGGTAACCTCGGACAGCGGGTTGTTCTGGTCCATGAACTGCGACAACTGGCTGGAACCGAAGAACTCCTTGACTGCGGCGGCCACCGGCTTGGCGTTGATGATGTCCTGGGGCATCAGGCCCTCGGACTCGACCAGGCTGAGGCGGTCGCGCACCGCGCGCTCGACCCGCACCAGTCCGGTGCGGAAGGCGTTTTCGGCCATCTCGCCGACGCTGCGGATGCGGCGGTTGCCGAGGTGGTCGATGTCGTCGACCTGGCCGTTGCCGTTGCGGATGTTGATCAGCTCCTTCATCACATCGAGGATGTCCTCGGTGGTCAGGGTGCCGGGGCCAGTGACTTCCTCGCGTCCGAGACGACGGTTGAACTTCATGCGGCCGACCTCGGAGAGGTCGTAGCGCTCCGGGTTGAAGAACAGGTTCTGGAACAGGTTCTCGGCCGATTCCTTGGTCGGCGGCTCGCCGGGACGCATCATGCGGTAGATCTCGACCATCGCCTCCAGCGGCGTGGTGGTCGGATCCAGGGCCAGGGAGTTGGAGATGTAGGCGCCGCGATCCACCTCGTTGGTATAGATGGTCTTGATCTCCTTGACGCCCTTCTCGCGGAACAGGTCGATCATCTCGGCGGTGATTTCCTCGTTGGCATTGGCCAGGACTTCACCGGTCTCCTTGTCGATGACCGACTTGGCGAGGATCTTGCCGATCAGGAATTCCTCGGGCACCGGCAGCTGCTTGATGCCGGAAGCCTTCAGCTTCTTCACATGCAGCGCGGTGATGCGACGACCCTGGGGCACGATCACCTCGCCCTTGGCCTCGATGTCGAAGGTAGCGGTCTCGCCCTTGAGGCGTTCCGGAACCAGCATCAGGTCGATGGAGTTCTTCTTGATCTTGAAGCTGTCGTGCTCGAAGAAGATATCGAGCATCTGCTCGGTGTCGTAACCGAGGGCACGCAGCAGGATGGTGGCCGGCAGCTTGCGGCGGCGATCGATGCGCACGAACAGCGCATCCTTGGGATCGAATTCGAAATCCAGCCAGGAACCGCGATAGGGGATCACCCGCGCCGAGAACAGCAACTTTCCGGAGCTGTGGGACTTGCCCTTGTCGTGATCGAAGAACACGCCCGGGCTGCGGTGCAGCTGGGAAACGATCACGCGCTCGGTGCCGTTGATGACGAAGGTGCCGTTCTCGGTCATCAGGGGCATTTCGCCCATGTAGACTTCCTGTTCCTTGATGTCCTTGACCGAGCGGTTCTTGGCCGAGGCGTCCTTGTCGTAGATGACCAGGCGAACCAGTACGCGCAGCGGCGCGGCATAGGTAAGGCCGCGGATCTGGCATTCCTTGACATCGAACACGGGCTTGCCGATACGATAGCTGACATACTCCAGTTCTACGGAGCCGGAAAAACTGACGATCGGGAAGATCGACTGGAAGGCGCTCTGCAGGCCAGTGCCTTCCTGCGAATCGCCCTCGACATTAAGAAAACGCTTGTAGGAATCAACCTGGATCGCAAGCAGATAGGGTTCGTCGATGACCGCGGCGCGCTTGCCGAAGTCCCTGCGAATGCGTTTTTTCTCGGTGGATGAGTAGGCCATTTAATTTCCTCATTGATTCTCGACGGGGGATCCTGTGGAGCCTGCGACCCCGACGGGCTGCCCGATCTCCGGGGTGACATCCCCCCTGATTAACTCAACGCTTTCTTAATGCATGCCCTGCGGCATGGCTCGCCCGGTTGAAGCAGGCGATACAAACAGATGCGGGCCGATGACTCTGACAGTCATCAGCCCATATCCGTTCAAGCGCGGGCGCGAACGCCCGTTCTTTGTTGCGAACCCAAGGATTACTTGAGCTCGACTTCGGCGCCAGCCTCTTGCAGCTGCTTTTGGATGTCCTCGGCCTCGGCCTTGGATACGCCTTCCTTGACGGTCGTCGGAGCGCCTTCGACCATTTCCTTCGCTTCCTTCAGGCCCAGGCCGGTGATGCCGCGGATGGCCTTGATGACGGCAACCTTGTTGCCGCCGAAGCTGGTCATGACGACGTCGAACTCGTCCTTCTCGGCTGCGGCTTCGCCACCAGCTTCGCCACCGGCGGGTGCGGCCACGGCCACGGCTGCGGCTGCGGAAACGCCGAACTTCTCTTCCATGGCGGCGATCAGGTCAACCACGTCCATTACGGACATGTTCGCGATCGCGTCCAGAATGTCTTCTTTAGAAACTGCCATTTTGTCTTTCTCCTGAAACAGATAATTGAATGAATGAAACTATTGCTTGGCGTCGCGGATGGCGGCCACGGTACGAACCAGCTTGCCCGGAACCTCGTTGAGGGTGCGGGTGAGCTTCTCAACCGGTGCTTTCATCACCGACATCAGCATGCTGATTGCCTGCTCGTAGGTCGGCAGGGATGCCAGTCGCTTGAGCTCCGAGGGGTCAAGCAGCTCGCCGCCGAAGGCAATCGCCTTGACGACCAGCTTGTCGTTCTTGGCGGAAAAATCCTTGATCACGCGCGCGGCGCCACCGGGATCTTCCATCGAGAACGCAAACACCAGCTGACCGCTCAGCGCATCGCGCATGCAATCGAAGTCGGTGCCGTCGAAGGCACGCTTGGCCAGGGTGTTCTTGACCACCTTGACGTAGACGTTCGATTCGCGCGCTGCGTTGCGCAGCTCGGTCATGTCCGCAACCGACAAGCCTGCATACTCGGCAGCAATCACAGAGTGGGCGTCCTTCGCGACATCCGCGACTTCCGCAACCACTGCCTGCTTTTGCTGTAGGGTTAAAGGCATATCATTACTCCTGATTGATGAACCATATCGACACCCGCGAACGAGTATCGACCCTGTCCCTGTCCGGTTCACCGGTCACCCGGCGTTCCGAATCCCTGAAACGATCCCATCGACCAGGAAATCCTGTCTCAGGAGATCGTCTGCGCAGGTCATTAAGCACCCGTGGGTGCACCTGCGGTCTTTGACGAGCGGCCGCCCGGGTGAGCCGGGCCACCTTCTCAAAGATTGTTACGACCGGCTGCTGATCAGTTGCCGATTTCGAGGCTGGACTGATCGACCGGTACACCGGCACCCATGGTGGTGGATACCGAGACTTTCTTCAGATACTGCCCCTTGGCGGTCGAAGGCTTGGCCTTCTTCAGATCCATCAGCAGGTGCTCGAGGTTCTCGCGCAGCGCCTTGGTATCGAAGCTGGACTTGCCGATGGAGCAATGGACGATGCCGCCCTTGTCGGTTCGATAACGCACCTGACCGGCCTTGGCGTTGCGAACCGCGGCCGCGACATCGGCGGCAACGGTGCCGACCTTCGGATTCGGCATCAGGCCGCGCGGGCCAAGCAGCTGACCCAGCTGACCCACCACGCCCATGGCGTCGGGGCTGGCGATGACGACGTCATAGTTCAGATCGCCGCCCTTCATGGCGTCGGCGAGATCCTGCATGCCGACCACATCGGCGCCGGCTTCCTTCGCCTTCTCGGCATTCTCGCCCTGGGTGAAGACCGCGACGCGGACATCCTTGCCGGTGCCGTGGGGCAGCACGCTGGAACCGCGTACATTCTGGTCGGACTTGCGCGGGTCGACGCCGAGATTGACCGCCACATCGACGGATTCGTCGAACTTGGCGGTGGACAGCTCCTTGAGCAGCTCGAGAGCCTCGTCGATGGCGTACTGACGGGTCTTGTCGACCTTCTCGGAAATCATCTTCATTCGTTTGCTGAGCTTGGCCATGGCGTCAATCCTCCACTTCCAGGCCCATGCTGCGCGCGCTACCGGCGATGATGCGCACGGCCGCGTCCATGTCATGGGCGTTGAGGTCTTTCATCTTGGTGGTCGCAATCTCCTCGAGTTGCGCCCGGGTCACCTTGCCCACCTTGTCGGTGTTGGGGGTGCCGCTGCCCTTGCTGATGCCGGCTGCCTTCTTCAGCAGCACGGAGGCCGGCGGGGTCTTGATCTCGAAGGTGAAGCTCTTGTCGCTGTAGACCGCGATCACCACCGGCAGGGGCATGCCCTTCTCGACTTCCTGGGTCTTGGCGTTGAAGGCCTTGCAGAACTCCATGATGTTGAGGCCATGCTGACCGAGGGCCGGACCCACGGGCGGGCTCGGATTGGCCTCGCCTGCAGGCACCTGCAGCTTGATGTAGTTTTCGATTTTCTTTGCCATGGCAAACTCTCCTCGGGTGCAAGCGGATTACTGCGCGTCGGCCGCCAAGGGCCCACGGGTTCATCCTCCCCGTTCTGTAGAAACAAAACCGCCCGCCGCGCCAGCGCGGCGAGCCGCTGATTGCGAACCGCCCGCAACGGGCGCCCCGCGAATTCCTCTCCCCTAGCCCTTCTCGACCTGGGAGAAATCCAGCTCCACCGGCGTGGATCGGCCGAAGATCTGTACCGACACCAGCAGCTTGCTCTTGTCGTAGTTGACTTCCTCGACCACGCCGTTGAAGTCGTTGAAGGGGCCGTCGTTGACGCGCACCACTTCACCCACCTCGTAGAGCACCTTCGGACGCGGGCTTTCCACGCCCTCCTGCACCCGATTGAGGATCTGGTTGGCCTCGGCATCGCTGATCGGCGCCGGCTTGTCGCTGGTGCCGCCGATGAAGCCAAGCACCTTCGGCACATCCTTCACCAGATGCCAGGTATCGTCGGTCATCTCCATCTCGACCAGCACATAGCCGGGAAAGAACTTGCGCTCGCTACGGCGCTTCTGCCCCTCGCGCATCTCGACCACTTCCTCGGTCGGCACCAGGATCTCGCCGAACTTGTCCTTGTGCGGAGACATGGCGATGCGGCTTTCCAGAGCCTTCTTTACATAGGACTCGAAACCCGAATAGGCATGAACCACATACCAGCGCTTGGCCATAGACGACTCCTTATCCCAGTAATGAGCGAACGCCCCAGCCGAGGAGCATGTCCACCAGCCACAGCATGATCGCCACGATGAATACCATCACCAGCACGGCAATGGTGGTTTGCACGGTTTCCTGTCGGGTCGGCCAGACGACCTTGCGTACTTCAACCCGGGCCTCCTTGAAGAAGCTCAGGGTACGCCGACCGATCTGCGTGGTTGCCGCAATGGCCACGGCGATACCGACCACCGCAAGTATGCCCAGCACGCGAAGCAGCTGGGATTCACCCTCGAAATAGTGATAAGCCAGTATGCCGCCGATCAGAATCAGCAAGGAAAGCGTCAGCTTGACGGTATCCAGCGGAGACGCCTGTTGTTCGGTCTTGGTGACCACGAATGAAAACCCCTGCAACCTTGGTTAAGATGGCAGGACAGGAGGGAATCGAACCCCCAACCTGCGGTTTTGGAGACCGCTGCTCTGCCAATTGAGCTACTGTCCTGGAATGGCGCCGGAAAAACCGGCAGCCACAAACAAAGGGCGGGGATGGTAGCCCATCTCCCGCCCCAATGCAACGAGCAAGATTACTCGATGATTTTGGAGACCACGCCGGCGCCGACGGTGCGACCGCCTTCGCGGATCGCGAAGCGCAGGCCTTCTTCCATGGCGATCGGGGCGATCAGGTTGACGGTCATCTTGACGTTGTCGCCCGGCATGACCATTTCAACGCCTTCCGGCAGGTCACAGGCGCCGGTGACGTCGGTGGTGCGGAAGTAGAACTGCGGGCGATAGCCGTTGAAGAATGGGGTGTGACGGCCGCCTTCGTCCTTCGACAGGATGTACACTTCGGCTTCGAACTTGGTGTGCGGGGTGATGGAGCCGGGCTTGGCCAGAACCTGGCCGCGTTCGACTTCTTCCCGCTTGGTGCCGCGCAACAGGATGCCGACGTTGTCACCGGCCATGCCTTCGTCGAGCAGCTTGCGGAACATTTCGACGCCGGTGCAGGTGGTCTTCTGGGTGTCCTTGATGCCGACGATTTCGATTTCGTCACCGACGTGGATGACGCCGCGCTCGATACGACCGGTGACGACGGTGCCGCGACCGGAGATGGAGAAGACGTCTTCGACGGGCATCAGGAAGTCGCCATCCACGGCACGCTCGGGCTCGGGGATGTAGGAATCCATGGCGTCGACGAGCTTGATGATGGATTGACGGCCGATTTCGCTGTCGTCGCCTTCGAGGGCTTTCAGCGCGGAGCCGATGATGACGGGGGTGTCGTCACCGGGGAATTCGTACTGGTCGAGCAGTTCGCGGATTTCCATTTCAACCAGCTCGAGCAGTTCTTCGTCGTCGACCATGTCGGCCTTGTTCATGTAGACGACGATGTAGGGTACGCCGACCTGACGCGACAGCAGGATGTGCTCGCGGGTCTGGGGCATGGGGCCGTCGGCGGCGGAGACAACGAGGATCGCGCCGTCCATCTGGGCCGCGCCGGTGATCATGTTCTTGACGTAGTCGGCGTGGCCGGGGCAGTCGACGTGGGCGTAGTGACGGGTCTCGGACTCGTATTCGACGTGGGAGGTGGCGATGGTGATGCCGCGCTCGCGCTCTTCGGGGGCGTTGTCGATCTCGTCGAAGGCCTTGGCTTCGCCACCGCGCTCTTCGGCCATGACCTTGGTCAGCGCCGCTGTCAGCGTTGTCTTGCCATGATCCACGTGACCGATCGTTCCCACATTCACATGGGGTTTCGTTCTTTCGAATTTTTCCTTAGACA
>WGBK01000436.1 GCA_015494335.1 Gammaproteobacteria bacterium
AGAAGGGGCAGCGGCGGGTGCAGATATCGCCCATGATCATGAAGGTGGCCGTGCCCTTGGAGAAGCACTCGCCAAGGTTTGGGCAGGCGGCTTCCTCGCAGACGGTATGGAGATTGTTCTCGCGCAGGGTGCTCTTCAGTTGCTGCACCTGTTCGCTGGTCGGCGCCTTGGCGCGAATCCAGCTAGGCTTGCGCTGCAGGGTCTGGCTCGGCACCACCTTGATGGGGATGCGCGCCACCTTGTCCGCGCCCTTGAGCTTGACGCCCTGCTCTACTCTATCGGTCTTTTTCATATCCAAGTTTCTCGATCAGGTGATCGCACAACCGCTGACGCAGCTCGGCGACGGAAAAGTCATCGACCCAGTCGCTGAGCTGGGTCACCGGCATGCCCTTGTAGCCACAGGGGTTGATGCCGGCAAAGGGCGACAGGTCCATGTTCAGGTTCAGGCTCAGCCCGTGGTAGCTGCGCCCCTTGCGCACGCGCAGGCCCAGCGCCCCGATCTTGGCTTCGCCAACATACACCCCCGGCGCTTCCGGTCGCGCATGGGCCTCGATACCGTATTCGGCCAGCAGGGCGATCATCGCGTTTTCGATGGCGCTCACCAGGTCGCGCACGCCAAGACCGAGACGGTCCAGGTCCACCAGTGTGTAGAGCACCAGCTGGCCGGGGCCGTGATAGGTGACCTGGCCGCCGCGATCGATCTGCAGCAGCGGAATGTCGCCACGATCCAGCACATGCTCGCGGCGTCCGTTGAGACCCAGTGTATAGACCGGCTCGTGCTCGGTCAGCCAGAACTGGTCACGACTGTGCTCGTCACGCGCCTCGGTGTAGGCCTTCATCGACTGCCAGACGGACTCGCAGTCGCTGAGGCCGAAGTTGCGGATCAGCGGTGGGGCGGGTTTCATGTTGCCTACAACGACATTACCACGGATTCGCAGTCGGCGAGGGCCTGGTAGATGGCATCGAGCTGTTCGCGGCTCTGGGCCTCGAAGGTTACCGTCAGGGACTGGAACTTGCCGCCGGAACTCCGGTTGCGGCGGATCTCGAAGGCACAGTCCTCGCCGCAGTGCTGCTTCAGCAGATCGGTGACGACCTGCTCGAAATCGGCCTGATCGCCGCGCCCGAAGGTCTTCAGCGGGAATCGGCAGGGGAACTCCAGTACCGGCCGGCCACTCTCGTCGACTACCGGCTCGGAGGCCGAGGGCCGCTTTTCGCGGTCGTCACTCATCCCCGCCTCGCATCACCTGCTGCTTGTAGTCCTGGTAGAGACGGATCACCTCGGCCCAGACCGGGCCGGTCAGCCCCTTGCCCACCTTGTGCTGGTTGAGCGTGGTGATTGGCAGAATCTCGCGGGTGGAGGAGGTCATCCAAATCTCGTCGGCATCGTGCAGCTCGTCCTCGCTGATGTCGATCTCGCGCGCCAGCAGGTGGTTTTCGTTGCACAGTTCGAGAATCAGGTCGCGGGTGATGCCGCCAAGCATGCAACGCTGACGCGGCGGGGTCTTGATGACCTCGTCCTTGACGATAAACAGGTTGCTGGCGGAACCCTCTATGGCACGGCCATCGCGGATCAGGATCGCCTCGTCGGCACCGGCATCCACTGCCTGCTGCCGCAACAACACATTCGGCAACAGGTTGATCGACTTGATATGGCAATCCTGCCAGCGGCTGTCCTCGAGCGTGATCGCGCAACCGCCTGGTGTATCACTTTGCTGCAACGGGTAATTCATCGGCTGGCAGGTCAGCAGCACTGTCGGTTCCAGGGAATCGTTGAAGCCATGGTCGCGCTTCTCCATCACCCCGCGGGTGATCTGCAGATAGAGCGCGGCATCGGCATCCCCGGTGTTGCGACGAATCAGTTCATCGATCACTTCGATCCACTGTTCGCGCGTCATCGGATTGCGCAGGCGGATGGCGTCGAGGCTGTGTTGCAGGCGATCGAGGTGCTGCTCGACGCGGAAGGGCTTGCCGGAATACACCGGGATCACCTCGTAGACACCGTCGCCAAACAGGAACCCCCGATCCAGCACCGGCACGCAGGCTTCGTTCAGCGGCTTGTATTCCCCGTTCAGATAGACCTGTTCCATGTAACTTGCTCCCCTCCTATTCGAACAGCTTCTTGACGCTGTCCATGGCCTTCTTGACCAGTCCGCCGTCCTTCACTTCCTGCAACGCCACCAGCGGGCGGGTAACCACGGTCTCGTCATCAAGCCGGACCGAAAGCTTGCCCAGTTCCTTCCCCTTCGCAATGGGCGCCTCGATATTGGCGTTGATCTCAATGGCAGCCTTCAGGTCCTTATAGCGACCCTTCGGAATCAGCACGCTGACCGGTTCTTCCACGCCCAGGGCGAGCCGGTCCTTGTCGCCGAACCAGACCCGAACCGTCTTCAGGGCCTGACCGGCTTCGTACAGTTTCGGTGCCTCGAAGAAGCGGAAACCGTAGTTGAGCAGGGCCTGACTGTTGGTGGTGCGTGCCTTGTCCGACTTGGCACCGAGGACCACCGAGATCAGCCGCATGCCGTCGCGTTTGGCCGAAGCCACCAGGCAATAGCCGGCGGCATCGGTATGGCCCGTCTTGAGACCGTCGACGCTGGGATCCTTCCACAACAGGCGATTGCGGTTGAACTGGCGAATGTTGTTCCAGGTGAATTCCTTCTCCTTGTAGTACTTGTAGGTCATCGGGTAGTCGCGGATGACAGCCCGGGCCAGAGTGGCTATGTCTCGGGCGGTCGAGTAGTGCTCCTTGTCAGGCCAGCCGGTGGAATTGCGGAACTGGGTATTGCTCATCCCCAGTTGCCGGGCCTGATGATTCATGTAGCCGACGAAGGCATCCTCGGACCCGGCCACATACTCGGCCAGGGCCACCGTGGCATCATTGCCGGACTGGATGATCATGCCCTTGATCAGGTTTTCCACAGTGACCTTGTCGCCAACCTCGACAAACATCTTCGAGCCCTTCATCTTCCAGGCCTTCTCGCTGATGGTAACCTGGTCGTCGAGGCGAATGTCACCGTCAGTCAGCGCCTTGTCCACCAGGTAGGCCGTCATCAGCTTGGTGATGCTGGCCGGCTCCACGCGCATGTCGGCATTCTTCTCCGCCAGCACCTTGCCACTCTCGTAGTCCATCAGGATATAGCTCTTGACCGGCAGATCGGGCGGCTCGGGGATAGGCCGTGGCGGCGCGGCCTGCAGCAGGCTCGGCAACAGCACCAGGGACAGGACGATCAGGGCGTAAAGGTTTTTCAACATGGATACTCGACGGGATGGAATGAATGAAACGGATCAATAACGAACAGCGGAACCGCAGCGCCGATTGTACCGGCGCCTCAGGCAAAAGAACACCACGATGAGGCAGGGATTGGGACCAGGAAATCGGCCGGATGTTTCTGCCAGGCTCTCAGTTTTCGATCACGATCCGTGCCTGCCGGTAGCCCTTGCGCTGCAGTCGCTTGCGTACCGAGTCGGCCTCGGCAACATCGGCCAGCGGACCGAGTTGCACGCGGAAGAACACGCCCTGGTCGGCCTCCACCCGCTTCACCTGCAATGGCCGTTCCCGCTTCGCCAGCAGTTCCTTCATCAGCTTGCGCGCATTGTCCTCGCTGGCGAAAGAGCCGAGCTGGATGTAGATGGAACCGACATCACCGTCCTCCTTCAGGGGCACCGCTCGAACCTTCTTGCGTTGGCCGTTGCGATCCACGACCTCGATTTTGACCTCAGCCGTTCCGGGACCGATCATGTCGAGTTTCCTGGCTGCAGCATAGGAAAGATCGATGATACGGCCACGCGCGAAGGGGCCGCGGTCGTTGATCTTGACGATGACGCTCTTGCCGTTGGCGAGGTTGGTTACGCGCACCCGGGACGGGATCGGCAGGGTCTTGTGAGCCGCGGTCATGGCGTGCATGTCGTAGGTCTCACCGCTGGAGGTACGCTTGCCGTGGAAATCCGGGCCATACCAGGAAGCCATGCCACGCTGGGTAAACCCGGCCGCGGAATCGAGTACCTGGTAGCGTTTGCCGAACACGACATAGGAAGAAGGGTTGCCCGTCTTCGACAGAATTCCGCGATCGACATCCCCGTAGTCCGCCGGATTGCCTCCGCCTCCGGGACCGCTCATCGGCACGCCGAAGGTGCAACCCGCAAGCATCAGGGTCAGCAATAACGGCAGGAACAGCCAGGATCGGCAGGACTTCACTGCGCGCCTCCTTCATTCTGCGCCAGTTGCCGGCTGCGCGCCTGCCGGATGGCCTGTCCCAGCTGGTGAACCGCCATCGCATAGAGTTCGCTGTGGTTGTAGCGGGTGATGACATAGAAATTGTCGCGGCCGGCCCAGTATTCATAGCCATCGGGCTGCTTCAGCCGCACCAGTGAAACCGGCGCGTCGGCGGGGATTTCGTCCTTGCTGTCGAACCCGGCGTTCTGCAGCTGCGCCCAGCGGTAGGCCGGTTTCAGGTCGGTCTTGAAGCCTCTGGCAGCGTCCGCCCGAGCCTGCAGGCGATGGGCCACCGGCTGACCCGGCTTCCAGCCATGCTTGCGAAAATAGTTGGCCACGCTGCCGAGCACATCCGGCAGACTATCGAACAGGTCGGCCTGGCCATCGGCATCGTAATCCACGGCATAGTTGCGATAGCTCGAGGAAATGAACTGGGGCATGCCCATGGCGCCGGCGTAACTGCCCTTCAGGGAGCGCGGATCGAAACCGTTCTCCTTCGCCAGGCGCAGGTAGGCCTCCAGCTCGGCGGTGAAGAAACGCGCCCGCTTTGGGTAATCGAAGGCAAAGGTGACCAGGGTATCGAATACCGGCGCCTTGCCCTTGTACTGGCCGTAGAAGGTTTCCACGCCGACGATGGCCACGACGATCTCCGGCGGTACACCATAGTCCGCCTCGATACGCTCGAGCAGGTCGCGGTTGCGATTCCAGAAATCGACGCCGCGCCGGATGCGCTTGTCGGTGAGGAAGATCTTGCGGTACTGGTGCCACTCCAGCTTCTCCGCCGGCTTGTTCATGCGTTCGAACAGCTGACGCTGGTTCTTCACCTGTGAGAACAGGTCGATCAGTTCCTGCTCGCTGTAGTCGCTGTCGGCGGCGAGACGGTCGATGAACTGCTCGACATCCTCCCTGTAGCGATAGTCCCCGCTTTCAAGCTGGGCGGCTGTGGCCGCAAGCGGCAGCAGGATCAGGGCAACGAGCAGATGGATCATTCAGGGACTCCCCAGGAAGCGTTTGGCCGAGCGTACGGCCATGATCATGCCAAAACCGAGCATCAGCGTCACCATCGAGGTGCCGCCGTAGCTGACCAGGGGCAGCGGAACACCCACTACCGGCAGCAGCCCGGTCACCATGCCGGTGTTGACAAACAGATAGACAAAAAAGGTCAGCGACAGTGCCCCGGCCAGCAGACGGCCGTAGGTATCGCTGCTGCAGGCGGCGATCCACAGCCCCCGGAAGATGATCAGGATATACAGCAACAGCAACAGCACCGCGCCGAACAGACCAAACTCCTCGCCGAACACCGAGAAGATGAAGTCGGTGGATCGTTCGGGCAGGAAGTCCAGCTGCGACTGGGTGCCGTTGAGCCAGCCCTTGCCGTAGATGCCGCCCGAGCCAATGGCAATCTTCGACTGGATGATGTGATAGCCGGCCCCGAGCGGATCGCTCTCCGGATCGAGCAGGGTCAGGATGCGCCCGCGCTGGTAATCGTGCAAGGCGAATTTCCACAGCAATGGCGCCATCAGCGAGGCCAACAGACCCAGCACGAAGAAAATCTTCCAGCGCACGCCGGCGAGAAACAGCACGAAGAAACCGGCGCTGCCGACCAGCAGGGCAGTGCCCAGGTCCGGTTGCTTCGCAATCAGCAGCACCGGCACCAGTACCAGCACCACGCTCACCAGCAGGTCGCGCCAGCCGACCGGCAATACCTTGTCGGACAGGTAGCTGGCCAACATCATCGGCATCGCCAGCTTCATCAACTCCGAGGGCTGGAAACGGATGAAGCCCAGGTCCAGCCAGCGTTGCGCGCCCTTGCCGATCTCGCCAAACAGCATCACCGCCAGCAACAGGCCAACCACCCCCAGATAGAAGCCCAACGACAGCTTCTTGAGCAGACGCAGCGGCAGGTTGGCCATCAGCAGCATCAACAGCCAGGCCAGTCCCAGGCGCATGCCCTGGCGCAGCACCCGGTCGAGATCACCGCCGCTGGCACTGTAGAGGATCAACATGCCCGCAGCCGAGAGCAGCAGCAGCAGGAACACCAGCACCGGATCGAGGCGAAAGGCATCGAGCAGTCGTCGCGACAGCGACTGGTAATCACGGTTACTCTCCCAGCTCATTCCTGGCCCGTCCCACTGCCGGTTTGATCAGCGGCAGCCGGCTCCGTTTTCAGGCGACCCTGGTCGTCGAGCAGCCAGGCATCCATGATGCTGCGCGCGATCGGCGCGGCGGTGGAACCGCCATGCTCGCCGTTCTCGACGATGACTGCCACCGCTATGCGCGGATCATAGGCGGGCGCGAAGGCCACGAACAGGGCGTGATCGCGCAGACGCTTGGCGATCTTCTCGGCATCGTATTCCTCGTCCTGCTTGATGCCGAAGACCTGGGCGGTACCGGTCTTGCCGGCGATCTTGTATTTTGCACCCTCGGCAATTCTGCGGGCCGTGCCCCTCGCACCGTGGACCACGTTGACCATGCCGCGCACGACGGTCTTCCAGTTGCTGTCGCGCTTGAGCTTGTAGTCGTCCAGTTCCTCGGGTTCGATCACCCGCTCTTTCCGCTCGCTGACATATTCGATCGATTTCACCAGGTGCGGCTTGAAACGCTTGCCCTTCATCGCCAGAGCTCCGATGGCGCTGGCGAGTTGCAACGGTGTTGCGCTGAAGGCGCCCTGTCCGATTCCGGTGATCAGGGTTTCGCCCGGGTACCAGGCCTGGCCGCGCACGCGCCTTTTCCACTCGCGCGAGGGCATCAGCGCCGGCCGCTCGCCGGTGGTGTCGATACCGCTGCGCTGGCCGAAGCCGAAGGCGGTCATGAAATCCGCCATGCGGTCGATGCCAAGACGATAGGAGAGATCGTAGAAATACACATCGCAGGATTGGGTGATGGCGTCGCTGAGCTTGATCGGCCCGTGGCCGGTCTTCTTCCAGTCACGATACTTCCGATCGTCGATCGGCAATTGATAATAGCCGGGACAGAACACCTTCTTGCCCGGCGTGGTCACGTTATATTCGAGCCCGGCCAGTCCAAACAGCGGCTTGGTGGTCGAACCCGGCGGATACTGGCCGGTCAGCGCGCGGTTGAACAACGGGCGGTCTCGCGATTCGCGCAGGGCCTTGTACTCCTTGAAGCTGATGCCGTTGACGAACAGGTTCGGGTCATAGTTCGGCATGCTCACCAGCGCCAGCACCTCGCCGTTGCGCGGGTCCAGCGCCACCAGCGCTCCGCGTTCCTTGCCGATCAGTTTCTCGCCCAATGCCTGCAGCCGGGCATCGATGGTCAAGCGCAGGTTGTTGCCGGGCAGGGGCGGCTCTTCCTCCAACACACGCAGTGTGCGGCCGGCGGCGTTGACCTCCACCCGCTGCAGACCCACCTTGCCATGCAATTCCTTTTCGTAGTATTTCTCCAGGCCGAGCTTGCCGATATGGCTGGTACCGGCATAACTGGATTCCTCCAGGCCATTCAAATCCTTTTCGTCGATGCGCCCGACATAACCCAGCGCATGTACCGCCAGCGGTCCCTTCGGATAGTAGCGGGTCAGGCGCGCATTGATCTCGACGCCCTTGAACTTGTGGATGTTGACAGCCAGCCGAGCAACCTCTTCGTCGCTGAGGTTGAGCAGCAACGGCACGCTCTCGAAGGGACGGCGGCGGCGCGAGGCCTTGCGGAAGCGCTTGATCTCGGAATCGGAAATCTCCACCAGTTCGCCGAGGCGGGCCAGGGTATCGTCGAGGTCGTCCACCTGCTCGCGAATGATCTCCAGCCGGTAGGCCGGCAGGTTGTCGGCCAGCACCACGCCATTGCGATCGTAGATCAACCCGCGGGTGGGCGGCAGCGCCTTGTAACGCATGCGGTTGGAGTTCGACAGTGTGGCAAAGTGTTCCTGGTCCACCACCTGCAAAACATACAGCCGCCCCAGCACCAGCGACAGCAACACCACCACGCCGATCGCCGCCACCATCAGGCGACGCTGGATCAGTCGGGTTTCGGACGCGTAATCCTTGAGTTGTTCTCTGGGGGCCATCAATAACCGGTGTAGCGGGGGCTGGGGTCGCAAGGGCTGAGCAACATAAACACAGTATAGAGACAATTCAAGCGGCAGGGTTCATGCCGGACAAAAGAAAGCCCGCGCAGGGCGCGGGCCTTGTGGACGGAACAGTCCTGTAGATTACAACAGCGGCACCATCAGCAGGGCCACGATGTTGATGATCTTGATCAGCGGGTTGATGGCCGGGCCGGCGGTATCCTTGTAGGGATCGCCTACGGTATCGCCGGTGACCGCTGCCTTGTGGGCATCGGAACCCTTGCCGCCGAAATTGCCATCCTCGATGTACTTCTTGGCGTTGTCCCAGGCACCGCCGCCGGTGGTCATGGAAATCGCCACGAACAGGCCGGTCACGATGGTGCCGATGAGCATGCCTCCCAGGGCCTGCGGACCCAGCGCCAGGCCGACCACGATCGGCGCTACCACGGGCAACAGCGAGGGGATGATCATTTCCTTGATTGCTGCCTTGGTCAGCATGTCCACAGCGCGCGAGTAGTCCGGCTTCTGGCTGTGATCCATGATACCCGGCATCTCGCGGAACTGGCGGCGTACTTCGTTGACGATGCCGCCGGCGGCGCGTCCCACCGCCTCCATCGCCATGGCACCAAACAGATAGGGAATCAGGCCACCGAGGAACAGACCGATGATGACCATGTAGCTGGAAAGATCGAAGCTGGTGGCTTCGCCGCCTTCACTGGCCAGGGTATGGGTGAAATCAGCGAACAATACCAGCGTGGCCAAGCCGGCGGAACCGATGGCATAGCCCTTGGTGACCGCCTTGGTGGTGTTGCCGACCGCATCCAGCGCATCCGTGGTATCGCGGATCTCGGAAGGCAGTTCGGCCATCTCGGCGATGCCGCCGGCATTGTCGGTGATCGGGCCATAGGCATCGAGAGCGACGATGATGCCGGTCATCGACAGCATGGCGGTAGCGGCAATGGCGATGCCATAGAGACCCGCCAGGTTCTGCGCGCCCCAGATCGACAGGCAGATGGCCAGCACCGGCAGCGCCGTGGAACGCATGGAAACGCCCAGTCCGGCAATGACATTGGTGCCGTCACCGGTAGTCGAAGCTTCGGCGATATGACGCACCGGCGAGAACTCGGTCGCGGTGTAGTATTCAGTGATGACGATCATCGCGACCGTCAGCAACAGCCCGATCAGCGCCGCGCCGAACAGCTCGTTGGTGCTGTACTGGCCGTTGTCCGCCATCATCGCATCGGTGATGAACCAGAAGCCGATGGCCGAGAGAACCGCCGACACCGCAGTGCCCTTGTATAGCGCGGTCATGATCTTGCCGCCTTGCTTGTACTTGACGAAGTAGGTGCCGATGATCGAGGCGATAATGGAGATGCCGCCGAGTACCAGCGGATAGGTGACGGCCAGTTGCAGCGACTCTGCACCGAGATTGGCGAAGGTCAGCCCGCCGAGCAGCATGGTGGCAACCACGGTCACCGCATAGGTCTCGAACAGGTCGGCCGCCATGCCGGCGCAATCGCCCACATTGTCGCCCACGTTGTCGGCGATGACCGCCGGGTTGCGCGGGTCATCCTCGGGGATGCCGGCCTCGACCTTGCCCACGATATCCGCTCCGACATCCGCACCCTTGGTGAAGATGCCGCCGCCGAGACGCGCGAAGATGGAGATCAGCGAGCCGCCGAAGGCCAGTCCGATCATCGCGTGCAGCGGATCGGGCGCGCCCATCGTGATCAGAATGCTGTAGTAACCGGCCACACCGAGCAGACCCAGGCCCACTACCAGCATGCCGGTGACGGCACCGCCGCGGAAGGCGACATCGAGAGCGGCGTTGATGCCGTGACGGGCCGCTTCAGCGGTACGCGAGTTGGCGCGCACGGAGACCAGCATGCCGATGTAGCCGGCAGCACCGGAGAACAGCGCACCCAGACCGAAGCCGAAGGCGGTGAACCAGTCGAGGAAGATGCCGATGGCGATGAACAGCATCACGCCAACGGCGGCAATGGCGGTGTATTGCCGCTTCAGGTAGGCCATCGCGCCTTCCTGTATCGCGCTGGCGATGCGGATCATGGCCTCGTTGCCCTGGGGCTTGGCCAGAATGCTGATGATGGTCACCACCCCGTAGGCGATGCCGGCCAAGGCGCAGATCAGCGCTATCGTCAAACCTGTTGTCATATCGTAGCCCTCATTTCAGGAGTTTTGGAATTCTTGCGCGCAAAAATAAAGCCGCCCCGTTGCCGGTGGCGGCTTCATCATGGCATCAGGCGATGCTGTCGAGCTGCTGGAAGATCTTGTCGCGGATTTCCTCGACCTTGCCGATGCCGTCGACCCGGATGTACTTCGGTGCCTTCGGATCGCCGGATTCGGCCCATTTGGAGTAGAACTCGATCAGCGGCTCGGTCTGCTGGTGATAGACCTCGAGGCGCTTGCGTACCGTTTCTTCCTTGTCGTCCTCGCGCTGGATCAGGTCTTCGCCGGTGACATCATCCTTGCCCTCGACCTTGGGCGGGTTGAAAATCACATGGTAGGTGCGCCCGGAACCGGGATGCACGCGGCGGCCGCTCATGCGACGGATGATCTCGTCGTCGTCGACATCGATCTCGACCACGGCATCGATATCGGTCAGCTCCTTCAGCGCCTCGGCCTGGGGGATGGTGCGCGGGAAGCCGTCGAGCAGGAAGCCGTTCTTGCAGTCGTCCTGGGCAATGCGCTCCTTGATCAGGCCGAGGATGATGTCGTCGGACACCAGTCCGCCGGCATCCATGATCTTCTTCGCCTCGAGACCCAGCGGCGTACCCGCCTTGACAGCGGCGCGCAGCATGTCGCCGGTGGAAATCTGGGGAATGTTGTATTTTTCCGTAATGTATTGCGCCTGGGTGCCCTTACCGGCTCCCGGACCGCCGAGTAGTATGATTTTCATGTCCACCTCAATTCATTCTTATAGGGTCGGGACGATAGCGCTGCCGGGATCGCGATGCATTGATGCATATCAACGCCCCCGGCAGAGCGGGGCAGATCGCCCGCAGCATCCATTCCGACCCGATGCATTCTGCCACAGGCCGCGCCAGCCGGCGAAGTCAGGTTTTGTATCAAGGGATCGAATAAGCTTATAAGGACATGCAAAAGACCACTGATTATTGTATATTCCCCGCCCACTCGCGCGATCACGGCCCGCGCCAACCCGATTCGACAGCTTCCAGAAACCGATGGCCCGCAACGGCGGTGCCGAACAACGATACGGAGACAACATGAGCAAGAAAAACGCATTCTACGCCCAGTCTGGCGGCGTGACCGCGGTCATCAACGCATCCGCCTGCGGCGTCATCGAGGCCTGCCGCAAGCACGGCGACAAGATCGGCAATGTCTATGCCGGCAAGAACGGCATCATCGGCGCCCTGACCGAGCAGCTGATCGACACTTCGAAGGAATCCGATGCCGATATCGCCGCACTCAAGAGCACGCCTTCCGGCGCCTTCGGATCCTGCCGTTTCAAGCTCAAGAGCCTGGAAGACAACCAGCGCGAATACGAGCGTCTGATCGAGGTGTTCAAGGCCCACGACATCGGCTATTTCTTCTACAACGGCGGCGGCGACTCCGCCGACACCTGCTACAAGGTCTCCCAGCTGTCCGAGAAGATGGGCTTCCCGGTACAGGCCATCCATGTGCCGAAAACCGTCGACAACGATCTGCCGATCACCGACAACTGCCCCGGCTTCGGCTCCGTGGCCAAGTACATCGCCGTATCCACGCTGGAGGCCAGCTACGACGTGCGCTCCATGGCCGCAACCTCGACAAAGATCTTCGTCATCGAGGTCATGGGCCGCCATGCCGGCTGGATCGCCGCCGCCGGCGCCCTGGTCGAGGACTACGGCATCCCGGTGGTCACCCTGTTCCCGGAGATCGAGTTCGACAAGGACAAGTTCCTCGCCGCCGTCGACGCCAAGGTCAAGGAACACGGCTACTGCACCATCGTGCTGTCCGAAGGCTGCCACTGGCCGGACGGCAAGTTCCTCGCCGAACAGGGTACCCGCGATTCCTTCGGCCATGCCCAGCTCGGCGGCGCCGCCCCCGTGGTCGCCAACATGATCAAGGAAGCACTTGGCCACAAGTTCCACTGGGCCGTGGCCGATTACCTGCAGCGCGCGGCGCGTCACCTCGCCTCGGCTTCCGATGTCGAGCAGGCCTATGCCCTGGGCCAGGCCGCCGTCGAAAAGGCGCTGGAAGGCAAGAACTCCATCATGCCGACCATCGTGCGCGAATCCTCCAGCCCCTACCAATGGAGCATCGGCGAGGCGCCCCTGTCCGAGGTGGCCAATGTCGAGAAGATGATGCCGATGGAATTCATCACCGAAGACGGCTTCGGCATCACCGAGCAGTGCAAGGAATACCTCTACCCGCTGATCCAGGGCGAGGACTATCCCGAGTATGACGCCAACGGCATGCCGAAATACGTCACGCTGAAGAACGAACTGGTGGCACAGAAACTGCCCAAGTTCGAGATCTGATGCCGACCGGGGGAGCCGCGGCTCCCCCGGCCTTCCGGCCTCCTCGAGGCCTGGCCCCCTCACTGGCCACTACCCGCGCTTCCCCTTCGGGAACCCCTCAGCGCACCCCTCTACAAGCCCCCGATCGACTGCTATAATCGCGCGCTGGGCTTAACCATTGAATTTTTCTATCAGGATATCAATATAATGAATCTCGATCGCGTCACCTCGGGCCACGACTGCCCCAACGATGTCAACGTCATCATCGAAATCCCTTCCCATGCCGATCCCGTCAAGTACGAGGTGGACAAGGATACCGGCGCCATGTTCGTCGACCGCTTCATGGGTACCGCCATGCACTATCCCTGCAACTACGGCTATGTGCCGCACACCCTGTCCGACGACGGCGACCCCGCCGATGTACTGGTCATCACCCCGGTGCCCCTGATCAGCGGCTCGGTGATCCGCGTGCGCCCCATCGGCATGCTCAAGATGACCGACGAATCCGGCGAGGACGGCAAGATCCTGGCCGTGCCGATCGACAAGCTGTCCCGCTCCTATCGCCACATCGAGAGCTTCCGCGACATGCCGCGGGATCTGCTCGATGCCATCGCGCACTTCTTCGATCACTACAAGGACCTGGAAGACGGCAAATGGGTACGCATCGAGGGTTGGGTCGGCCCCGAGGAAGCCAAGCAGGAAATCATGGACAGCATCGAACGCTTCAACAGCGCCAAGGAGAAACCCTGCTTCTGAAAACAACTGCGATGGGTTTCGCTACGCTCAACCCATCCTACGACTGCCGGAGCGTTCGCAATCAGGACTTGTTCGACGAGAACAGCGCCGCCCGCTCGTCCGGGCTGACTTCGCCCGGCTCGCCGCTGCCGCTGTAGGTCGGGTGCGCCACCCGGTTGCGGCCAGCTTCCTTGGCCTGGTAGAGCCAGTGGTCGACGCGCTTGACGAAGGCTTCCGGGCTGTCCTGGTCGGTATAGCGATAGCAGTCCACGCCAAAGCTGGCGGTCAGCGAGAAGCGCTCCTCGCCAAAAAGCACGGGGGTCTGTTCGAGGCTGAGGCGAATGCGCTCGGCGATGGCCACCGCCATCGGCAGCCCGGTCTGGGGCACGATCACGGCGAATTCCTCTCCGCCGTAGCGGCAGACGATATCCAGCTGGCGCAGTTCCTGGCGAAACACCCGCGCTGCGGTCTTCAGGGCGACATTGCCGCCCTCGTGCCCCCAGCGGTCGTTGACCTGCTTGAAGTGATCGAGATCGACCATGATCAGGCAGGTCGGCCGGCCGGTACGCCGGGTGCGTTGCATCTCGGTATCCAGCACCTGGCTGAAATACCGGTAGTTGAACAGGCCGGTCAGGGTATCGGTGGTCACCAGCTGCTGCAATTCCCGGTTTTCCTCGCGCAGTCGCTCGACTTCCCGCAACCAGCGGCAATCGGGTTCGAGCAAAGGGCATTCGGGGGAAAAGCGGGATTCGGGCATCGATCTCAGTCTGTGGCGACAGGGCTATGGACCCTGCCGTTTCGATTATAATGGCTTTTTGACATCAACGAAGCAGCTTATGCACCCCAAACCCTTCGCGTCGGACGACGACTTCGAGAGCCTGTTCGTCGATCGACTGCGGCAGCTGCTGCGCCTGCCGCCGGATCGCGATGCCCTCGGCCTGTACATCCTGGTGCTGGCCAATGCCAGCATGCTGCCGCAACTGCTGGAACAACTCGGCGATGAACTGAGGGCGCGATACCGGCAACTGGCCGCGCTACCGTCCGATCACTGGGCCGATACCGCGCCAGACGATTGCGCCGTGTTCGAACGGCTTGCGGACTTCGACCTGTCCCAACCGCCCCGAGTGGAATACCGCGAGGTCGGCCCCTGGCGGCTGCAGTACAACCCCCTGCGCAGCCTGCGCCCGGCGCGCAACAGCCAGGCCCGAATCACGGCCTTGCGTCAGCCCTTCGACGAGCAGGGCTTTCACTTCGACAAGCCCTTCCTCGAACGCGAAATCCTGTGGCGCGGCGAACTCGCGGGCACGGATCTGCGCCTGCTGTTCAACAAGTTCCCCTTCGCCCGCCATCACTGCCTGACGCTGATCGACGCCACGGCGCATCGGCCGCAATTCCTCTCGGCGCAGGATCTCGACCAGTTGCTGCGGGTCATGGACACGCTGAAGCCGCTGAAGGGCCTTGCCCTTGCCTGGAACTCTCTCGGCGCCCAGGCCTCGGTCAACCATCAGCACTGGCAGATGACCCTGAGCGAGCAGACCTACCCGGTGGAGGCCGGGTGCTGGCTTCACAACGGCGGCACTGAAGCCTATCCGCTGGAGGTGGAACGATACGGGAACGAACACGAACTGTGGCATGCCATCGACGATTGCCAGAACGGCAATCAGGCCTTCAACCTGTTCCTGCGTCCCGGCCGCTACTGGCTGCTGAAACGGCGCCTGCAGGGTGACTACCAGATGTCGGACTGGATCGGCGGTCTGGCATGGTCCGAGGCCTGCGGCGTGTTCAGCCTGAGCGATGAAGCCGCTTTCCGGGGCTTGACCCGCGAAGACATCGAGACGGAACTCGCACGTCTGCGTATCGCCTAAAGGTCCCGCGCCAGGCGGATACCCACATTGTACTGCCCCTTGTTGCTGGGGAATTTCTCGCGGTTCTCGACCCGCATCGAGGTCGCCGGGCTGCGGAAGGCGCCGCCGCGCACCACGCGCACCGAGCAATCGCCTCCTTCCCAGACAGAGCCATCCTCGGGCGCGCCCTGGTAGTTGCGGTGGTAGCAGTCATGCACCCATTCGTAGAGATTGCCGGCGGTATCGTGCAGGCCAAAGGGATTGGCCGGATAGGAACCCACCTTGGCCGGTCGACTGGTATTCAGGTCGGTGCCGCAATCGAAGCAATGAGCCATACCCTTGCCCTTGTCCGTGCCCCACCAGTAGCTGGTGTTGGAACCGGCGCGGGCCGCGTATTCCCACTCGGCTTCCGACGGCAGGCGGTATTTCTTGCCGGTCTGGCGGGACAGCCACTTGGTGTAGGCCAGCGCATCGTCCCAGGAGACATTGAAAACCGGCGTGGTTTTGCGATCCAGTCCGTTGCTGGAGGGCTTGCGACGACCGGTGGCCTCGGCAAAACGGTCGTAGTCGGCGAAGGTGACCTCGTTCACCGACATGGCAAAGGGGCGAATGCGTACCGCGTGCCGCGGGGTTTCGTCGGCGCCATAGGCCCCGCTGCCGCCCATGCGGAACGTGCCACCCGGGATGGCTACCATCTTCGGCGCGCGGCCGCCCACGGCCAGACGGTCGGAGAAGGGCTTGGCGGAAACCGCTTGCTGCGTGGCCGTGCTCTTCGGCTGCTTGACCAGGGGCCGGCGCGTTTGCGCTGGCGGCGCCTTGCTGGTCGCCGGTGCAGGAGTGACCTGTGCAGCGGGTGTTTCAGTCGCTGCGGGCTCCGTTTCATCCTGTGCAATCTCGGGTTCGGCGGTCAGATCTTTGATCCAGGCCGTGGCCGTCTGCAGCCCCTGCGCCACATAGCCCCGATCCCAGGCATACCAGCCGCCGCCTCCGAGCAGGCCGATCAGCAGCAGCCACATCAGCCATTTCCAGGAACGGGGTTCGCCTTCGTCCTCGAAATCGTAACGCGGGGTCGGCGCCGGCGCGGTCGGGTCGAAATTGACCGGCGGCACCTTGGACAGCGGCTCCTTGGGCACCGAGACCGGCGGCTCCATCTCCAGGTCCATGCGTTCCTTGAGATCGGTAACGATGACCGTGGTGTTGTCCTGGTTGATCTTGTTGGCTTCCTCGACCGCCTTGAGCAGGGCGTAGACACATTCGCGCGCCGTCACCGACCAGCTTGAATACTGGATGATAGCGCCGGCACCGAGGGTATCCAGGCCGTCGCTGGCCACGATCACGCGGTCGCCCTCGCGCAGGCGGATCGGATCCTTCGGACAATCGATGGAACTGATTTCCTCACCGGTCATGGCACTCATCAGCATGCTGCGGGACATGCCCGGCTGCTCGGTGATGTCCATGCCCTGCTCCTTCATCATGTCGATGTAGGCGCCGTAGCTGTGATCGGCATTCTGCTTGATCAGCTCGCGATCGCGCAGCAGGTAGAGATGGCTGTCGCCGACGCTGACCCAGTACAGCTTGTTGCCCTCGAGATAGGCGGCCACCATGGTGCAGCCCATGCCGCGCAGGGCCGGGGTTTCCTTGATCGAGTCGGCAATCTGTTCATTGGCGCGCAGCAGGGCTGCGGTCAGGGCTTCGGGGATCTTGCGCGTCGGGAATTCGTTCTGGAAGGCCTTGTTGAAGGTGGCCACCACCATGTTGCTGGCGACATTGCCGGCCGCATGCCCGCCCATGCCGTCCGCCATGATCAGCAGGGCGCAGGGAACGCCGTCGTCATTCTCGCCCAGCTGGGCGACCATGTAGGCATCTTCCTGGTAGTCGCGGGCGCCATCGATCTGATCGGCGGCAATATCGAATTCGAAGCTCATTGTCGTTATTCTGTTCTTCCGTCTGTCAACTATAGATACAAGTTAAAGTATTTTCTAGGAAAACCCGGCCCGAGGGCGCAAGAAAGCCGACTATAGCCGCCCTGCGCGGGAAAAACGCGACCGAGTCCAACAATTGAACCCGCCGGCGACGCTCTCATGCCGATTTCATGAACGGCCCCCAGGACCGACACCCTTTGGAGCCAAACACAAAAAGGCCGGCCCCGAGGGACCGGCCTGCCAGGGTTCAGGGCGTGGCCCTGACCCGAGATTACGGACGGATGTAGGAATAGCCCTTTTCCTGCAACTCCATGATGCGCAGCACGCCGGCGGGAACGACTTTCACACCCTGCAGCAGCTTGGGCTTCTTGCCCTTCTTCTTTTCGATCTTCTTCATGGTATTGGCGCAGGCGCTGAAGGTGATGTCCTGCATGGCCAGGCTTTCAACGCGCTTGGCCTGCTTGCTCTTCTTCGTCAACAGGCTCAGACCCGGGCCGTAGGCCACGATTTCGACATCGACATTGTCCATGCCCAGCGCCTTCTGCAGGTTCACGGCGTTATTGAGTGCAATTCTCTGGGTACGCGGATCATCGGTACTGACCTGGATCACGACCTTGTGCTTGGCGCCCATGTCGCCGGCAACGGCGAAGCCGGAAAAGGAAAACAGCAGCGCGATGGCCAGCAGTGCGGATGACAGTGATTTGATGTTCATGTTTCTCTCCTTTGAGTTTCTGATTGTTGTCGGGTGGTTCTCATGAGTCGTGACGGGGGAACCCTGTGATATATTCCCCGGTCTTCAATGGGAAGACACCGAGGCGTACCTTATCACATGCTCGACACTTGGCCACTATTGCGGGACAGCCGCTTCCCCGCTCTCAGCCGTAGACCGCTGGAAATCCTGCAGGTCAACCTCGGCTACCTCTGCAACCAGCAGTGCCTCCATTGCCATGTCAACGCGGGGCCGAAACGCAGCGAGCAGATGCAACGCCCCACCGTGGAACGCCTGTTGGAACTGCTTGCCCGACCCGGCATACACACCCTGGATCTGACCGGCGGCGCTCCGGAAATGAACCCCCTGTTTCGCGAGCTGGTCGTCGAGGCCCGGCAGCGGGGCGTCAAGGTCATCGACCGTTGCAATCTGACCATTCTCAACGAACCCGGCTACGAAGACCTGGTCGATTTCCTCGCCGAAAACCGGGTCGAAGTGGTCGCCTCCCTGCCCTGTTATCTCGAGGAAAATGTCGATGGCCAGCGCGGCAAGGGCGTGTACCAGCGCAGCATCGACGGACTGCGCCAGCTCAATGCCGCCGGCTACGGCCAGCCCGACTCCAATCTGGTGCTGAACCTCGTCTACAACCCGACCGGCCCCTACCTGCCGCCGGGGCAGCAGCAGCTCGAGGCCGACTACAAGCAGCGCCTCTACGACGACCATGGCATCCGTTTCAACCGTCTGTTCACCATCACCAACATGCCGATTGCCCGCTTCGGCAGCATGCTGATCTCGAAAGGGGATTTCGAAGCCTACATGAACCTGCTCAAGGACTCGATGAACCTGGCCACCCTCGACGGATTGATGTGCATCAACCAGCTCAGCGTGGACTGGCGCGGTTATGTCTACGACTGCGACTTCAACCAGATGCTCCGGCTCCATCTCGACCACCCGGACAGTGGCGAACCGCTGCACCTCGACCATCTCGACGACATCGACCTCGACGCCATCCCGATCCGCGTGGCCGATCACTGCTACGGTTGCACCGCCGGCCAGGGCAGCAGCTGCGGCGGCGCCCTCGACTGACCACGCGGGATGCGTTTCAGCATCATCGTTCCGACGCTGAACGAAGCCGCCCGCCTGGACCACGCGTTGAGGGATCTGGTTGCTGGCATCGAGCGTTTCTCCGAATGCGAGATCATCGTCTGCGACGGCGGCAGCGGCGACGCGACCCTCGATATCGCCCGTCGTCACCCGGTGCAATTGCTCGAGACCGAGCGCGGTCGCGCGCGCCAGATGAACGCCGGCGCCGAGCGTGCTCTCGGCGAATGGCTGGTCTTTCTCCATGCCGACACCCGCCTGCCCGCCGACTGGATACAGGCCATCGAGTCCTGCGAGGCCGAATGGGGGCGCTTCGATGTACGCCTTTCCGGCCGGCACCCCCTGCTGCGAGTGGTCGAATCGACGATGAACCTGCGCTCCCGCCTGAGCGGCATCGCCACCGGTGACCAAGTCCTGTTCTTTCGCCGCGATTTCTTCGCCCGCCTGGGCGGCTATCCCGACATCTCGTTGATGGAAGACATCACCATCAGCAAACTGGCCAAGCGCCTTTCCCCGCCCGCCTGTCTGCGTCAACGGGTAGTGACTTCTTCGCGTCGCTGGGAAAAACAGGGTATTCTGCGAACCATACTGCTGATGTGGCGATTGCGCCTGGCCTACTGGCTGGGCGCGGACCCGAAGCGCCTGCACCGGATCTACTATGGATGACGACGCAACCCTGCTGCAACTGTTTGCCCGCCTGCCGCAACGGGGCCGGGTAAAGAGCCGGCTGGCCGAGGAACTGGACGAGCAGCGCGCCCTCGAGATCTACCTGCACTGTCTGCGCCACAACCTGAAGCTGCTGGACAGTCTCGAACAGGACTGTCAGCTGTGGATCGACCGGCCCGGCGAGCATCCACTGTTCGACGGTCGCGAAATCCGCCTTCAACAGGGCGGGGATCTCGGCGAGCGCATGACCCATGCCATCAACGAAGGCCTGCAGGGCCATCGGCGCGTGCTTCTGATCGGTTCCGACTGTCTCGACATGAACCCCGGCTGCCTCGCCCGGGCCGCACGGCGGCTGGGGGATCACGACCTGGTGCTGACTCCCGCCGAGGATGGCGGCTTCGTGCTCATCGGCAGCCGCCGCCCTCTGCCACCGACCCTGTTCGAGGGTGTCGCCTGGGGCAGCGAATGGGTGCTGCGGCAGACCCTGGAAAACGCCCTTGCCGACGGCCT
>WGBK01000437.1 GCA_015494335.1 Gammaproteobacteria bacterium
GGTGTGCAATACCGGCAGGCGCAGGCCATAGTCGTACTTGTTGACGAGTATGAAGTCGCCGACCAGCAGCGTCGGCATCATCGACCCGGAGGGAATGCGGAAGGGCTCGTAGAGGAAGGAGCGCAGCAGCAGTACCACCAGCAGCACCGGAAAGAAGGAGCGCGCATACTCGACCAGTACCGGCTCCCGGGCAGCCACGCCCTGCCCCTGTTGCTGGCGTCGTTTGGGGGCAAAGAAGAGGCTGTCGATGCCCCACAGCAATCCGCTGAAGACGACGGCCAGGACAAGGAAGAATTCGAAATCGAAATCGATCATGGTTTGAGGATCCAATATAGATTGTTTTACTTGTTGTCGACCTGCAGCACGGCCAGGAAGGCATCCTGGGGGATTTCCACCTTGCCCACCTGCTTCATGCGTTTCTTGCCGGCCTTCTGCTTTTCCAGCAATTTCTTCTTGCGCGTGACATCGCCGCCGTAGCACTTGGCGGTCACATTCTTGCGCAGTGCCTTGACATTGGTCCGGGCGATGATGTTGGAGCCGATCGCGGCCTGGATCGCCACATCGAACATCTGCCGGGGAATCAGCTCCTTCATCTTGCTCGCCAGCTCGCGACCGCGGTATTCGGCATTGTCGCGATGAACGATGATCGACAGGGCATCGACCCGTTCGCCATTGATGAGGATATCCAGCTTGACCAGGTTGGCGGCCTCGAAGCGCAGGAATTCGTAATCGAAGGAAGCATAGCCGCGGCTCACGCTCTTGAGGCGGTCGAAGAAGTCCAGCACCACCTCGGACAACGGCAGCTCGTATTCCAGCTGCACCTGGCTGCCCATGTACTGCACCTGCTTCTGCACCCCGCGCTTTTCGATACACAGGGTCATGATGTTGCCGATATAGGCCTCGGGCGTGAGGATGTTGGCGCGGATGATCGGTTCGCGAATGGCCTGGATCTTGTTCACGGGCGGCAGTTCCGCCGGATTATGGATCTCAATCACTTCACCTGCCGTGGTCTCGACCTGATAGATGACGGTCGGTGCCGTGGTGATCAGGTCGAGGTCGTATTCGCGTTCGAGGCGCTCCTGCACGATTTCCATGTGCAGCATGCCCAAAAAGCCGCAGCGAAAGCCGAAGCCCAGGGCCTGGGAGGTTTCCGGCTCGAAATGCAGGGCCGCGTCGTTGAGCTTGAGTTTCTTCAGCGCCTCGCGGAAATTCTCGTAGTCGTCGGAGCTGACCGGGAACAGGCCGGCGAAAACCCGAGGTTGTACCTCCTTGAAGCCCGGCAGGGGTTCGCTGGCCGGATTCTTGACCAGGGTGATGGTATCACCCACCCGGGCCGATTCGATGTCCTTGATACCGGAGATGATATAGCCCACCTCGCCACAACCGAGGCGTTCGGTATCCTTGCGCTTGGGGGTGAACACACCGACCTTCTCGACCAAGTATTCCTGCCCGCTGGACATCATCATGATCTTCTGTTTCGGCGCAACACTGCCCTGCATCACTCGCACCAGGGTGATCACGCCGACATAGCTGTCGAACCAGGAATCGATGATCAGGGCCTGGGTCGGTGCTTGCTCGTCGCCTTCGGGCGGCGGCACCTTCTGCACCAGCTGTTCCAGCAGATCGTCGATGCCCTGCCCGGTCTTGGCACTGACCTCGATGGCTTCCGAGGCATCGAGGCCAATGATGTCCTCGATCTCCTGCTTGACCCGTTCCGGGTCGGCCGCCGGCAGATCGATCTTGTTGAGTACAGGGATCACCTCCAGATCCATGTCGATAGCGGTGTAGCAGTTGGCCACACTCTGCGCCTCGACGCCCTGGGAAGCATCGACCACCAGCAAGGCGCCCTCGCAGGCCGCCAGAGAACGGGATACCTCGTAGGAAAAATCCACGTGACCCGGGGTATCAATGAAGTTGAGCTGGTAGGTCTCGCCATCGCTTGCGGTATATTCGAGCGACACCGACTGGGCCTTGATGGTAATGCCGCGCTCACGCTCGAGATCCATCGAATCCAGCACCTGCTCGTCCATCTCGCGCTCGGTCAGACCACCGCAGACCTGGATAAAACGGTCGGCTATGGTGGATTTTCCGTGATCGATATGGGCAATGATGGAGAAGTTGCGGATGTTCTGCATGCGCATGGGCAGTGGCGGCCTGTTCCAAAAAGACAGCGAATTCTACGGGAAACGGCTGCAAAGCGACAGCGGCGAATGCGGCATCATGCCGATGAGCGCGGGGTTTCCAGCGCCTCGCGCAGGGCCGACTCATCGAGGAAGTAATGGCACAGCTCCCGTTCGCCGAGGCAGAGCACGGGCACGAGACTATCGTAACGAAAGACGAGATCGGTATCGCGATCGATATCGATCTCGTCCCATTCCAGGCCAAGCTCTCCACGAAGCCGCTGCAGCGCGAGTCGAAACGACTCGCACAGGTGACAGTTTTCGCGGTAGTAGAGCGTCAGCCTCACGGCTTTGGCTTGATCGCCAGGAAGATCGGGCTGCCGCGCCGGTGGATGAGGATGGCCACGGACTTGCCCGGTTTGAGAGACTTCACCAGACGATTGAAATCGTCCAGTGTCTTGACCGGGCGGTTGTCGATCATGCTGATCACATCGCCGGGCTGGATACCTGCATCGGCGGCCGGTCCGGTAGCATCAACCTCCATGACCTGCACGCCGCTATCCACCTTCAGCTTCTTTCTCGCGGCCGCATCCAGGGGCTGCACCGACAGACCCAGGGCCGACTCTTCCATTGGCTTCTCCGCCTCGGGTTCCTGTTCCGGCTCGGCGCTGGCCTGCTCGGGCAACTGCTCGATGCGCACCTTCAGGGTCTTGCGCTTCTTGTTGCGGATCACCACCACCTCGGCGGTCTTGCCAACCGGGAAGCGGCCCACCAGCGGTGGCAGGGCCGAGGAGCGGCTGACCTTCTTGCCGTTGAACTCCACGATCACATCACCGACGCGCAGGCCGGCCTTCTGTGCCGGGCTGTCCGGCATGACCTTGGCCACCAACGCACCGTGAGGGGTATCCATGCCGAAGGATTCGGCCAGGTCACGGGTGACCTCCTGGATCAGCACGCCGAGCCAGCCGCGCGACACGCTGCCCTTGGTCTTGATCTGCTCGGCAACATCCATCGCCAGCTCGATCGGAATGGCAAAGGAAAGCCCCATGAAACCGCCGGTACGGCTGTAGATCTGCGAATTGATGCCGATCACCTTGCCGTCCAGGTTCAGCAGCGGACCACCGGAGTTGCCGGGGTTGATTGCCACGTCAGTCTGAATGAAGGGAACATAGTTGTCGCTGGGCAGGCTGCGGCCGATGGCACTGACGATACCGGCGGTTACCGAGTGATCGAAACCGAAGGGCGAGCCGATGGCCAGCACCCATTGTCCGACCTTGAGCTTCTCGGAGTCGCCGATCTTCACCGTCGGCAGTTCCTCGTCGGCCTCGATCTTGAGCACCGCGATATCGGCAGCCTTGTCGGAGCCGATGACCTTGGCCTCGTACTCCTTGCGGTTGGACATGCGCACGATCACCTCGTCAGCGCCGTCGACGACATGGTGGTTGGTCAGGATGTAGCCATCCTTGGAGATGATGAACCCGGAACCAAGGGAGTTGGACTCCCGCTCCGGCATGTGGAACTTGCCGTTCGGGTCGAGAAATTTCTTGAACAGCTCGCCAAAAGGCGAATCCTCGGGCAGATCCGGGATCTGCAGGTGCTTCTTCAGCGTCGAGGCATCAACCTTTTTCGTGGTCGAGATATTGACCACGGCATCCTTCGTTCTTTCGACGATGCCGGTGAAATCCGGAAGTTGGGCAAACAGACTGGCGCTGAACAGCAGCAGTCCCAGGCTGAAAATATACAGGGCTTGTTTTCTCATCACAGTTCTCTGGTTCAAGTCTTTGAAGTTAGGGGTCGGCTCCGTTCGAGGTACTCGATCGAAGCCCACTGGGTCAGTACCGGCGCAACAATCGCGGCCGGGTTTCGCGACGGCGTGCCAGTCGACGCGCCAGCAGCAGGCCCGAGGCCAGCCCGGTCAGGCCGGCCAGACTGGTCCAGCCATCGGAACCCTGGCTCAGGGCATTGCCGACCAGGGCGAACAACAGCAGGCCCAACAACGGCGTCAGGTACAGCAACAGGCCGGCGCTCACCAGCTGATTCTCGGGCAGACCGAGCAGGATACGGTCCGAGGCCTGAAGGCCCTCGGCCGGGATGGTCAGACTGCGCTTGCGTTCGCCGAACAGCCGACCCAGGCTGCCCATGCCGCAACCGCCACGCATCGAGCAGGAAGAGCAACCGCCTTCCTGTTGCACCTCGAGTTCGGCCTGGCCGTCGAGGATGCGGGTGACGCGGGCCTGCTGCTCGATCATGATCAACCTTCCTGGTGAAATACCGATTCGGCGATGCGCTTGACGGTTTCCTGCGGCGCCTCGCCAATGGCGGTGATGTCGACATCACCGCGCCGCAGGCCGAAGGCATTGACCGCGCCCAGCGAAGTGGCGCCAACGAGCGCACCTTCGGTAGCCGGTTCTATGAATACGGAAACCGAGGACATGCCGTCGGAAAGCACCATCTGCTGCACGAAGCCTTCGGCATCGACACGCTGCTTGCGATAGGCGGCCTCGAGCCGGAAGCCCTCCGGCAGCTCGCCGAGCTGCCAGCGCGGGTCGGCCGTCACCGCGGCGGTGTTGTCGCCGGTATGGGACTGCACCAGGGCATAGCTGCTGTCGATACGCGGTAAAACTGTCAGCAGCGCGGCATCGCCGGGTTGCAGCAGGCCGAGCTCAACGAACATCACCTGCTCGAGTTTCTGGCCCATCTCGTCGAGCAGCATCGACTGCAGCATCAGCTTGTTGTCCTCGGCGATCCACAGCTTCATGCCGTAACGCAGGTCGTCATTGGGAGTGATCGATACGATGACGGCCGACAGATCGGCAATGCGATCACGACCTTCCACGGCAAAACGGTAGTGATTCTGCAGGCGTTGCAGATCCTTCGGCACCCAGATCGGCGACAGGCGACGCGCCGAAGCGGCAGTAAAGCGATCGATAATGACCTGCCGGCTGTCGGGCCAGACACAGGTCAGGTTTTCGTTCTCCCGCAGTACTTCACGCGCCTCCCCGTTGAGCGAAAGCAGGCGCTCGCGAATGCCCTTGTCATCGTTGACGTGCAATAGCGACAGGCTGTCGAGACGCCCGTCGTGGGCGAACACGAAGCGGCCGCGATAACTCTGTTGCTGCATGGCCAGGGCCATGTCCTGCAGCCAGGTCAGCGCCTCGGCATCGCTGGCAGCGCGCGCTGCCAGCGAGAACGGCAGCAGCAGCACCAGCATCAGCGGATAGGACAGCCGGTATCGCATCATCGATCAGTTCCGACCACCGGTGGCCACCACGCGCACTTGAGGGATGATGCCCTGCAGGGAACCGGCATACTGGTTGTGATCCACCAGGTAACCATTCAGCTTGCGCTGGATCGCAGCCTGGTCGCGGCGCACCTGCAGGCGGTCGACGGCGCGACTCGACGGGGTCTGGGACCCCGCCGAGACCTTGACCGAGGGCGCCAGCACCGGCAGATTGGTCAGCTGTTCGATGCGCGGATCGCTGGGAGTCGCTTCCGCACTGGCCGCGCTGGCGACCACCTGGCCGGAACCTCCCGCCGGAGACGGTGTTTCGGTCAGCGAGGTGACCGCGACAAAGGCCACCGCCACGGCCACCGACAGGCCAGCCACGGGCCGCATCAGCGAGGCCCACCAGCTACTGACGCTGGAACGCGCCGGAGCCGCCTGGGGGCGAGCCGCCGCCCCTTCGGGCTGCAGGCCTTCCTGCTCGATGCGCGCCATCACGCTGGCGGAAAAATCCACCTGCATGCGTTGCGGCAACTCGTGCCGCATTGCCTCGCCGATGAGCTGGTAGCGCTGCCAGCGGGCGCGTTCGTTGACATCGCCGAGCAGGCGATCCAGTTCCGCGAGGTCGGCGTCATCACCGTGCCAATCGTCGATCAGGGCGGACAGCCTTTCATGTGATTCAGTCATGAGTCTCTACCTGAGTTCATGTTGCGTTCATGGGTATGTTTGTTCAGTGTCCCGTTAGTCACTGCAACAGCGGTCTTAGTTCCTTGTCGATGGCGTCTCTTGCGCGAAAGATGCGCGAGCGCACGGTTCCGATCGGACAGCCCATGACCTGGGCGATATCCTCGTAGCTCAGGCCCTCGAGTTCGCGCAGCGTGATCGCAGTTTTCAGATCCTCGGGCAGATTCTCGATGGCCTTGTACACGGTACGCTCGATCTCGTCGGTCAGCAGCAGGTTTTCCGGATTGTCGTACTCCTTGAGACCGCTCTCGCCGGCGAAATGTTCTGCGTCCTCCACATCCACCGACCAGGCCGGCGTCTTGCGACTGCGCGAGGCCAGATGGTTCTTGGCCGTGTTGGCGGCGATACGGTAGATCCAGGTATAGAACTGGCTGTCGCCGCGGAACTTGTTGAGCGCACGGTAGGCCTTGATGAAGGTCTCCTGCGCGACATCCTGAGCTTCCGACGGATCCTGCACGAAACGCGACACCAGGTTGATCACCTTCTGCTGGTACTTGCGCACCAGCAGGTCGAAGGCGGCCTTGTCGCCCGCCTGCGCGCGCCGTACCAGTTCGCTGTCCAGTTCTTCCGACCCCATGCAAAAACCCGTGTGTGTGACAATTTGTTATTGAATGCCGTCGACCATTGTCGAAGCGAATCGCCGTGCCAGCCCCGCTCCCTCCCTGCGGCGAGACATCTGACCGGCAATATAACAAAAGATTCTCGGCGTCCCGCAAAAAATTCCTCTTGCGCGCCCCTGCAG
>WGBK01000438.1 GCA_015494335.1 Gammaproteobacteria bacterium
TCGCAGATCCATCAGCTGCGCGGACGGGTCGGGCGCGGCAGCGAGCAGAGCTATTGCCTGCTGCTGCTCGGCGACCAGCCCTCGCGAAGCGTGCGCGAGCGGCTGGAGATCATCCGCGAGCACCAGGACGGTTTCGTCATCGCCGAGAAGGATCTGGAGCTGCGCGGCGCCGGCGAGGTCTTGGGAACCCGTCAGACCGGCGAGGCCGGATTCCGCATTGCCGACCTGCTGCGCGACCGCGAGCTGTTCCCGCTGGCCGAGGAACTGGCCGAGCGCATGATGCAGCCGCAACAGGCGGAACGCTGTCAGCGCTTGATCGACAACTGGATCGGCGATAGGGCGCGCTTTTCCGATGTCGCCTGAGGTAGAATAGATCACAGTCCGTGCAGGATGGGTTGAGCGCAGCGAAACCCATCGAGACCCCGGATATGTTTTTCAAGACCGCAGGAATGACCCCCTATGAGCCACGCATCCCCTGACCAGCCCTTCCAGCCCCTCGCCATCGCGGTGATGACGGTTTCCGATTCGCGTACCGAGGAGGACGACAAGTCCGGTCGGCTGCTGGTAGATCGATTGACCGGCGAAGGCCACCGGCTGGCCGAGAAGGTCATCGTGCCCGACGACCGCTACCAGATCCGCGCCGTGCTCTCGCGCTGGATCGCCGATCCCGCCGTCGAGGCGGTGATCACCACCGGAGGCACCGGCCTGACCGGCCGCGACATCACGCCGGAAGCGGTCAAACCCCTGTTCGACAAGGAGATCGAGGGTTTCGGCGAGATCTTCCGCATGCTTTCCTGGGAGCTGATCAAGACCTCGACCATCCAGTCCCGCGCGCTGGCCGGGCTGGCCAACGGCACGCCGATCTTCTGCCTGCCCGGCTCGCCGGGCGCCTGCAAGGATGGCTGGGACGGCATCATCCGTCATCAGCTCGACCTGCGCCACAAGCCCTGCAACCTGGTGGAAATGATGCCCCGCTTCCTGGAGAAATGAGATGACTTGTGGATGCGATGCCGCCGCCCCGAAGGGCAGCCTGATCCCATACGAAGACGCCCTGCAGCAGCTGCTCGAGCGCGCCCTGTTCATCGAGGAAAGCGAGTCGCTGCCGGTGGTCGAGGCCCTGGGCCGGGTGCTGGCCGAGGATATCCGTTCGGAGATCGATGTGCCGCCGCTGGCCAACAGCGCGATGGACGGCTATGCGATTCGTATTGCCGATGTGCAGCCGGGCGGCGAGACGCGCCTGCGCGTCACACAGCGTATCCCGGCCGGCGAGGTCGGAGAAGCCGTCGAGACCGGCACCGCCGCGCGCATCTTCACCGGCGCGCCGATTCCGCCGAACGCCGATGCCGTGATCATGCAGGAACAGGTCTGCGTCGAAGGCGATGAAATCGTCTTCAGCGCCGAGGTTGCGCCCGGCCAGAACATTCGCGAGGCCGGTGAGGACATCCGAGCCGGGCAGGTGATCCTAGGCAACGGCACCCGGCTGCGTGCCCAGGAACTGGGCCTGGCGGCTTCCGTCGGCCGCGACCGGGTCACGGTCTGTCGCCGCCCCCGCGTCGGCATCTTCTTTACCGGCGACGAACTGGTGGAGCCGGGGCAGCCCCTGGCGCCGGGTCAGATCTACGACTCCAACCGCTACACCCTGCACGGCCTGCTTCAATCCCTCGGCTGCGAGATCATCGATCTCGGTATCGTTGGCGATACCCTGGGCCAGACCCTGGAAGCCCTGCAGAAGGCCAGCCAGCGCGCCGACCTGGTGATCACCAGCGGCGGTGTTTCGGTGGGCGAGGAGGATCATGTCCGCGCCGCCCTGGAACAGCTCGGCGAGCTGGACATGTGGCGCATTCGCATCAAGCCGGGCAAGCCGCTGGCCTTCGGGTTTGTCGGCGATACCGCCTTTCTCGGCCTGCCGGGCAACCCGGTCTCGGTGTTCGCCACCTTCTGCCTGTTTGTTGCGCCCTTCCTCAAGCAGATGACCGGTGCCAACGACGTGGTGGCGGAACCGCTGCAGGTGCGCGCCGCCTTCGACTGGCCCCGGCCCGACAGCCGCCGCGAGTTCGCCCGCGCGCGCCTGCGGCGCGACGAGGAGGGGCAGCTGGTTGCAGAGGTCTATTCCAACCAGAGTTCCGGCGTATTGATGTCCACCAGCTGGGCCGATGGCCTGGTGGAGATTCCGGAGGACAGCGTGGTCAAGCCCGGCGACATCATCAATTATTATGCCTTTCGCGATCTGATTGCCTGAGCCATGAGTGTACAGATCCTCTATTTTGCCAGTCTGCGGGAAGCCGTCGGCCAATCCTCCGAAGTCCTCGACTTGCCCGAGGGCCTGAGCAGCGTAGGCGGGCTGCGCCGGCACCTGGCCGGGCGCGGTGGTGACTGGGTCGAAGCCTTCGGTCAGGGGCGTCTGTTGGCCTCGGTCAACCAGCAGATGGCCGAGGACGATCATCCGGTCGCGGACGGCGACGAGATCGCCTTCTTTCCGCCGGTGACCGGAGGCTGAGCATGCACATCTCGGTACAGGAA
>WGBK01000439.1 GCA_015494335.1 Gammaproteobacteria bacterium
ATTCCGTGACCTCGGCCTTGGGCGTTTTTGGGAAATGGGTGATCAGCGGCTCGGCGATGATCTCGCGGATGGTCATGCGCGGATTCAGCGAGGCCAGCGGATCCTGGAAGATCATCTGCACATCGCGGCGCAGGCTGCGCAGTTCTCTGGCTTCGGCCTGGAGGATGTCGGTCTGCCCCATCCAGAGAGCACTGCCGTGGCGCGCCGGAATCATGCGGATCACCGCCCGCGCCAGGGTGGACTTGCCGCAGCCGGATTCGCCGACCACGCCCAGCGTTTCGCCGGGGAACAGGTCGAAGCTGACGCCGTCCACGGCCTTCAGCTGGCGCGGCGGGGTCCAGGGCATGCTGCCCTTCCTGCGGATATCGAAGCTGACCTTCAGGTTGCGCACCGAGAGCAGGGGTTGTGTTTGGCTCATTGCAGTTCCTCCGGCGCTCGCAGGCAGGCGCGCAGGCGACCGTCCCCGGTTTGCTGCAGCTCGGGGATCTGCCGGCGGCATGCATCGATGGCGTAGTTGCAACGGGGTTCGAAGGGACAACCGGGCGGCGGCCTGAGCATGTTCGGCGGATTGCCGGGTATGGTGGCGAGCTGCGCTCCGGCATGGTCGATGCGCGGAATCGCGTGCAGCAGGCCGCGGGTATAGGGATGGCTGGGACGGTAGAAGAGGTCGTCGGTGTTGCCATATTCCATCACCCGTCCGCCGTAGAGCACCAGCATGTTGCTGCAGGAACCGGCGATAACGCCGAGATCGTGGGTGATCAGCAGGATCGAGGTGCCGAACTCCTGCTGCAGATCCTTCAGCAGATCCATGATCTGGGCCTGTACCGTGACATCCAGGGCCGTGGTCGGTTCGTCGGCGATCAGCAGTTTCGGCCGGCACAGCAGGGCCATGGCGATCATCACGCGCTGGCGCATGCCGCCGGAAAACTCGTGGGGATACAGGTGCACGCGGTTCCGCGCCTCGGGAATGCGCACCGCGTCGAGCATGCGGATGGATTCTTCCAGCGCATCCTTCCTGCTCATGCCCTTGTGGTGCATCAGCACCTCGGTGAGTTGCCGGCTGACCCGCAGGTAGGGGTTGAGCGAGGTCATCGGATCCTGGAAGATCATCGCGATTTGCTCGGCGCGGATGCGGTTGAGTTCGCTTTCGGGCAGGTTGAGGATCTCGCGGCCGTCATAGCGGATACTGCCGCTGGCACGGCCATTCTGGGCCAGCAACCCCATCAGGGCGAACACGGTCTGGCTCTTGCCGGAACCGGATTCGCCGACGATACCCAGGGTCTCGCCAGCTTCCACCGAGAAGCTGACGCCGTTGACGGCATTGACAACACCGTCGAGAGTTTCGAAGGAGACCCTCAGATTTTCGACTTCGAGCAGACTCATGTCAGCGGTCCTTAGGGTCCAGCGCGTCGCGCAGACCGTCGCCGATGAAATAGAAGGACAGCAGCGTCACCACGAAGAAGCCGAGAGGGAACAGCAGTTGCCACAGGGTGCCGTGCTGGATGGTCTTGGCGCCCTCGTTGATCAGCGCGCCCCAGGAGGTTTGCGGCTCCTGTACGCCGAGACCGAGGAAGGAGATGAAGGATTCGGTCATGATCATGCCCGGCACCAGCAGCGTGGCATAGACCACGACGATCCCGAGCACATTGGGCACGATATGGCGGGTGACGATGGTCAGCGGACGCACGCCGGTGGCCACCGCGGCCTCGATGAATTCCTTCTGTTTCAGGGACAGGGTCTGGCCGCGGATGATGCGCGACATGTCGAGCCAGGACAGCAGGCCGATGCCGATGAAGATCATCACGATCGAGCGCCCGAACATGACCATCAGCAGGATCAGCACGAACATGCCGGGGATGGCCAGCAGGATGTCCACCAGGCGCATCATGAAGCCGTCCACGCGGCCGCCTATATAACCGGCGATGGCACCGTAGAGCGTGCCGACGACCACCGCGATGAAGGAGCCGATGAAGCCCACCATCAGCGAGATCTGGGTACCCTGAATGACGCGCGAGTAGAGATCGCGGCCGAGGTCGTCGGTGCCGAAATAATGTTTCGTCTCGAGGCTGGGCGCGCCCAGTTCCCGGATATCCGACAACGCATCCCAGTCGATGTCCTCGTAGTTCCAGGGCGTGAGCAAGGGGCCGAACAGGGCGAACAGCAATACCAGAACGAGCACGATCAGCCCGGTCATGGCGGCCTTGTTGCGCAGGAAGCGATGACGCGCGTCGGCCCAAAGCGAGCGGCCCTTGATTTCGCTTTCGGCCAGGTTGTCGGCCAGTTGCTGAACCTTCTGCTTGTCGACGACCATGGCTCAATACCGGATGCGCGGGTCGATCCAGGCATAGAGGATCTCGACCAGCAGGTTGAACAGAATGGTCATGGTGCCGACCAGAATGGTCACGCCCATGATCACCGAATAATCGCG
>WGBK01000440.1 GCA_015494335.1 Gammaproteobacteria bacterium
CCATGTACTTCGATGCCATGCGCATGGTACGGCTCAAGCGCCAGGCTATCGAGCAGAGCTTCGATGATGCCATGCACCAAGCCTTTGACGACCTGATCCTGGAGCGCGCTTCCCGCCAGCCGGCCAGCGGCGGCGACGAGCTGGAGCTGAGCCTGGTGGCCCACGACGTGATCGAGGACCAGCTGGCCATCGAGAGCATGATCTCGCGAGCCCGTCCGCTGTTCGAGGATGACCTGTTCGCGCTGCGCGAGCGCCTGCGCACGGTGCTGCACCGCAAGCGCATCGACCCCGAGCTCAATCCCTTCGACCCCAAGGCCATCTGCGAGAGCTTCCACCAGGCCTGTTCGGTGCTGGACACCGAGATCGAGGTCAAGCTGATTCTCTACAAGCTGTTCGAGAAGTTCGTGATGCGGTCCCTCGACGACTTCTACCGCAACAACAACGACTATTTCGTGCAGAAGGGCGTGCTGCCCGATCTGAAAGCCTCCCAGGAACGCCTCAACGAAAGCGCGCGCATGGCGCGCCGCTTCCCGCGTGGGGCCGCTCCGGCCGGGGGCTCGGCCCAGATCCCGGGCGAGCCGGACCCGCTGACCCCCGGGGCGGAAAGCACCGCGACCGCCGATGAAAGCCTGCTGTCGATGCTGCAACAGGCCCTGATGCCGGGCGGAGCGGGGCCAACGGGAGCGGCACCGGCTGCCGGTGCCGTGGCTACCGGCGGTTTGGCGGGTGGCGCCTCGGCCGGTCTCGCCCAGGGACTGTTCACGGCGCTGCAGGGCTTGCAGCAGGCCCCTGTGACCAGCGTTCCGCTGGGGCAGGTGACGCCGGTCGAGATGAAGGCCCAGTTGCAGCAGCAGATCAGCCTGTTCCGTGAGGAAAACCGGGATCAGGTCAGCGCTTCCGAGGACCAGATCATCGATATCGTGTCGATGCTGTTCGATTTCTTCTTTGACGACAAGGCGCTGCCGGATCCGGTCAAGGTGCTGATCGGTCGGCTGCAGATTCCGATCCTCAAGGTGGCGATGCTCGACAAGAGCTTCTTCAACTCCAAGAAGCACCCGGCGCGCAAGCTGCTCGACAGCATTTCCAAGGCCTCCCTGGGCTGGAGCGAGGAGACCGAGCAGGAACAGGTGCTGGTAGCCGAGATCGAGCGTATTGTGAACTTCCTGATCGATGAGTTCGACCAGGATGTCGGGGTCTTCGAGCAGGCCCTGAACGAGTTCGAGACCTTCCGCGAGCAGGAACGACAACGCGTGGAACAGCAGCTCGAGTCGATGAAGCAGCAGGAACTGCAGCGCGAGGAGCAGTTGCAGCTGGCGCGCCGCGCCGCCAACGAACTGGTCGGCAAGCTGGTGGACGGTCGCGACCTGAGCTTCGATGTGATCGAATTCCTGCAGGGGGTATGGCTGCAGGTGCTGGTCAATACCTGGGTCACCGAAGGCGAATCCTCGAACCACTGGAAGAACCTGCAGCGCATAACCAGTACCCTGGTGTGGACGCTGATTCCGAAGGACAGCGAGGAACAGCGCAAGAAGCTGCTCGACACCCTGCCGCCGCTGCTGCGGGCCCTGTCCAAGGGCATGGAACTGATCCAGACCGATACCGAGGAACGCAACCGGGTGTTCCAGATGCTGGTGCTCGAGCATGCCAAGGTCATGAAGCAGACCAGCCGCAACATCGTCACCCGGGTCGACGACGAAACGGTCTGGCCCGAGAGCGGCATGGCCGCTGCCTTTGCCGAATCCCCGCAGGAGGATCGCGGCGAGGGTGAAGTGGACATCTACCTCGATGCCGAGTCCGGCGACGAGATCATCGAGGTCGAGGAAGACAGCATTGAATCCATCGGTCACAGCGAAACCGAGTCAGTGATCCGCAACCTCGAGGAATTCACCAGCTGCGTGCAGCAGGGCGAGATCGACGTGGACGAGGAGATCGTCATGGCCTCGGAGCCGGACATCGTGGTCGAGAGTGCTTCCTCCGATCCCAGAGAGGAAGCCCTCGAAACCGTGGCCGGCCTTGTCGTTGGCGACTGGATCGAATTCCGCCAGGAAAACGGTGAATGGCAGCACGCCCGCCTGTCCTGGAAGAGCAATGTCACGGGCAAGCTGGTGTTCGTCAATCGTCACGGCCAGAAACTGCGCGACACGCGCCTGCGCAAGCTGGCCGAGGAATTCACCACCGGGCAGGCGCGACGGCTAGAATCCTCGTCGGTATTCGATCGCGCCATCCATTCCATTCTCTCCGGCCTGCGCAGCTGAGCAGGCGGCTGCGTCCATGCGGCCGTCGTTTCCGTTTTCAATGGAATAAGCCTTGTTTTATACTCGTCGCTTGCCTGGAACAGCGGAAAAGCCCTCGAGCCTCCGTCGCGACCCGCGTAGCAAGCCTTTGCGGGTCGTCAAAGCCACAAAAGATCCATAACAAGACACCACTACAAGAGGATATACATGTCTATTTCACGCCGCGAATTCGTCAAACTCATGGGACTCGCCAGTGCGGCCGGTCTGATCCCGGGTTGTACCCTGGCCACCCGCAAGATGCCCTCGGATCTCTACGAGCTGCCCAAGTACGGCAACGTGACGATCCTGCACATGACGGATTGCCATGCCCAGCTCAACCCGATCTATTTCCGCGAGCCCAATGTCAATCTAGGCGTCCACGGCATGAAGGGCAAGCCGCCCCACCTGGTCGGTCACAAGCTGCTCGAATACTTCAACATCAAGCCCGGCACCCCCGAGGCCCATGCCTTCACCTTCCTCAACTTCGAGGAAGACGCCCGTCGCTACGGCAAGGTCGGTGGTTTCGCCCATCTCAAGACCCTGCTCAACAAGATCCGCGCCGAGCGCGGCGACGGCAATACCCTGCTGCTCGACGGTGGCGATACCTGGCAGGGCTCGGCCACGGCCTACTACACCCGCGGCAAGGACATGGTCGGCGCCTGTAATATGCTGGGTGTCGATGTGATGACCGGACACTGGGAGTTCACCTATCTCGAAAAGGAAATCATCGAAAACATCAAGCAGTTCCAGGGCGAGTTCATCGCGCAGAATGTCAGCGTCCGCGACGAGTCCCTGTTTGACTACCAATTTGCGGATTTTGCCGGCTTCGACGAGGACAGCGGTCACGCCTTCAAGCCCTATACCATGAAGAATGTCGGCGGCGCTCGCGTGGCCGTCATCGGCCAGGCCTTCCCCTACACGCCGATCGCCAATCCGCAACGTTTCATCCCCGACTGGACCTTCGGCATCCGCGACGAGGACATGCAGGCCATCGTGGACGAGGTGCGCGAGAACGAGAAGCCGGATGTGGTGATCGTGCTGTCACACAACGGCATGGACGTGGATCTGAAGATGGCCTCCCGTGTGACCGGAATCGACGCCATCTTCGGCGGCCATACCCACGATGGCGTGCCGAAGCCGACCATCGTCGACAATGCCGGCGGCAAGACCCTGGTGACCAATGCCGGTTCCAACGGCAAGTTCCTCGGTGTCATGGATTTCGACGTCAAGGGCGGCAAGGTACGCGGCTTCCGCTACCGCCTGTTGCCGGTGTTCTCCAACATGCTGGATCCGGACCCGGAAATGGCCGCCTACATCGCCGAGGTACGCAAGCCCTACGAGGATATCCTCAACGAGGAGCTCAGCGTGTCCGACGATCTGCTCTACCGTCGCGGCAACTTCAACGGTACCTTCGACCAGATCATCTGCAACGCGCTCAACGAGGGCCAGGATTCGCAGATTTCCCTGTCGCCGGGCTTCCGCTGGGGCACCACGGTGCTGCCGGGCCAGCCGATCACGATGGATCATGTGATGGACCAGTGCGGCATGACCTATCCGGAAACCTATCGTCGGGAGATGACCGGAGCCGACATCAAGAACATTCTCGAGGATGTCTGCGACAACCTGTTCAACCCCGACCCTTACTATCAGCAGGGTGGCGACATGGTACGCGTCGGTGGCATGGACTATGTCTGCGATCCGACCCAGAGCATCGGCAAGCGCATCAGCAACATGCAACTCGACAACGGCGAGCCCATCGAGGCCAACAAGAAGTATGTCGTGTCCGGCTGGGCCACGGTCGGTTCCCAGTCGCCCGGTCGCCCGGTCTGGGACCTGGTCGCCGACTACCTGCGGGCGCGTCCCACGGTCAAGATCGGCAAGGTCAACACGCCGAAACTGGTCGGTGTCGATGGCAATCCGGGTATCGAGGACTACCTCAAGGGCTGATTGCTACCCTTTGACAAGACGCAAGAACGCCCCGCATGCGGGGCGTTCTTGCGTATGGCGTCTGACGAACCAGGGATTATTCCATGGCCATCTCGAGGTCGTCGATCACGGCGTCGATACCAGCCTGGGCGCATTCCTCGTCGGTGATGCCCGAGGGCGCGCCACTGACGCCAACCGCGCCGATCAGCGCGCCCCCGACCTGGATCGGCAGGCCGCCGGCCGACATTACCAGGCCCGGGAACCGCCCCACCGCGCTGTCGGCGCGGTCCTGCAGAGCCGAGGTGGCGGAATTGAAATTGGCCGCGGTATAAGCCTTGCCGCGGCTGATCGGCACTGTGATCTGCGCTGCGATGGTGTCACGCAAGGCAACCTGCACGATACCATTGCGATCGACCACAGTGACGCCGATCTGGATGCCCTTGGCAGTACAGGCCTCGATGGCGGCACGGGCGATGGTCAAGGCGGTGCTCATGGTCAGCCGCTGCACCTCTACGGTACCGGGTTCCTGTTCCTGCGTCTTGCCGGGCAGGGGCCAGGCGAGCGCCAACGCCAGTGCGCTGATGGTGATGATCTGCTTCATCCTGTCCTCCGGGGGGACTGTGGTTGATGTAGCGATGATACTGCGAAACCCCTATCACGGCCATGTTGCTATACTGAGCCTGTTTTCACTGTTAGCGAATCCAACCATGAAAAAATTTCTCATCCTGTTGCCCGTTATCCCCTTGCTGCTGCTATCCGGCTGTGCCGAGGTGCAGAAACAATGGGAACAGGTCGAGCCCGCGGTGCGGGATTCCGAGGCGGCAAGGCAGGCCGAGCCGGTGCTGCGCGAGACCAGCGATCGCATTCGCGAGAAGGTCCGCGAAATCACCCGCAGCACGGGGAGCAGCGCCGGCGGCAACGGGCCCGGTTTCAGTCAGCAGGACATGGCGCAAGCCATCAAGCAGGCGCTGGGGCAGGGTGTCAACGATTCCATCTACCTGCTCGGATACCTGGAGGGCTTCAACCTCAGCAACCGCTATCGCATACCGCTGCCGCCACAGCTGGACAAGCCCGCCGAGCTGCTGCGAAAGCTGGGGCAGGGAGACCAGGTCGATGAATTCGAGGAACGCATGAATCGCGCCGCCAAGTTGGCGGTCAAGCAGGCCGCGCCGGTATTCACCCGTGCCATTGAGCAGATGACCGTGCGCGATGCACTGAACATCCTGCAGGGACCGGAAGACGCTGCCACGCGCTATTTCCGCCGCGTTACCGAGGCCGATCTGCGTCGCCGCTTTCTGCCCATCATCGAGAATGCCACCGACCAGACCGGCCTGACCCGCAGCTACAAGACCCTGACCCGCAGCGTCAATCGCCTGGCCCCGCAACTCAACTACACCGTGGATCTCGACAATTACGTCCTCGACAAGGCTCTCGATGCCCTGTTCGACCGCATTGCCGTCGAGGAACGCCTGATCCGCGAGCAGCCCGCCAAGCGCAGCACCGAGCTGATGAAGGAAGTGTTCGGTTATTTTTCGGGGAAGTGAGTAGATTCCCAATACATTGGAGATATGTGGCTCACCCTGTGAGCTATAAGGCAATTAGAATGGATGGCAAGCAATAGCAACACGGGAAAGAATCATGGATGTCCGGCGGCCCTCTATTGCGCATGTTCGCGCATTGGATAGTGGAGAGTGGGCTGTACACTCACTCGAAGATCATCTACAGCAAAGTGGCAGCCTGGCTGCAGGCTTTGCGTCGGCTTTCGGTAGCGCTGAATGGGGTTCCCTGTCCGGAATCTGGCACGATCTCGGAAAATTCAATGCCGAATTTCAGGACTATATTCGTACCGCCAGCGGTTATGAAGCGCATCTCGAAGATGAAAACAATCCCGGCCGGGTCGATCACTCCACAGCAGGAGCCATCCATGCCGTTGAAGAACTGGGCTTACCCGGTCGTATTCTGGCCTACCTGATCGCCGGCCACCACGCCGGCCTGCCGGACTGGGAAAAGCTGGAAGAGGGCACGGGCGGCGCCCTGCGCGAGCGTCTGGAGCGAAAGGAACTGCTGGAGAAGGCGCTGGCGGCCGACATTCCTCCGATGCTGCTTCAGGCCGAGATGCCGCCGTTGAACATTCCCGGCGGAAAAGCCGGTTTCGCTCTCTGGGTACGGATGCTGTTCTCCTGTCTGGTCGATGCCGACTTTCTCGATACCGAGGCCTTCATGGACGGTGAGCGCGCCGGCCTGCGTGGTGGCTACCCCGATCTCGAAACACTCCGTGCCCGGTTCGACCGGCACATGGGGGCTCTCATGAAAGGTGCGCCGGATACCCCCGTCAACCGCCTGCGCGCCGACATTCTGGGCCAGTGCCGGGAAAGGGCCGCCGATGCCCCCGGTTTCTTCTCGCTGACCGTGCCCACCGGCGGCGGCAAAACGCTGTCGGGCATGGCCTTCGCGCTGGATCACGCGATCCGGCATGGCAAGCGACGCATTGTTCACGTCATTCCCTACACCAGCATCATCGAGCAGACCGCCGACATCTTCCGCGGCATCTTCGGCGAGGCGGTGATCGAGCACCACAGCAGTCTCGACCCCGACCGGGAAACGGCCCGCTCCCGCCTGGCGACGGAGAACTGGGACGCGCCCATCATCGTCACCACCAGCGTGCAATTCTTCGAGTCCCTGTTCGCGGCCCGCACCAGCCGCTGCCGCAAGCTGCACAATCTGGTGGACAGCGTGGTGGTGCTGGACGAGGCGCAACTGCTGCCGCCGGTCTTTCTGCAACCGATCCTCGATGCGCTGAATCTTCTGGTCGAACACTATGGCGTCACGGTCGTGCTCTCCACCGCCACCCAGCCGGCGCTGGAG
>WGBK01000441.1 GCA_015494335.1 Gammaproteobacteria bacterium
GCAGACCGTTCGCCTGATCGGCCGCTGACGGCCTTTCTTGAGCCCTTCCCCGATGGGATATGGCCGCTGCGCCGGCTTCGCGGCATAGTTCCGCCGTTACGCCCGGAGAGCTCCATGCTGCTGCAGCGACAGTTCCGCATCGAAACGCGTCCCCGTTCCAGCCGTGACATCTCCGGCGAGGTCGAGGCCTTGGTACGCGAATCGGGCATTGGCACGGGTCTGTGCCATGTGTTCCTGCAGCACACCAGCGCTTCGCTGATGATCACCGAGAACGCCGATCCCTCGGTACGGCGTGATCTCGAGTACTTCATGCAGAAGACGGTCATCGACGGCGATCCGGGCTACCAGCACGACCTGGAAGGCCCCGACGACATGTCGGCGCACATCCGCAGCGTGCTCACCGGCAACGACCTGACGGTGCCCGTGACCCAGGGCCGGCTCGCCCTCGGAACCTGGCAGGGCATCTTCGTCTGGGAGCACCGGGCGATCGGGCACCGACGCTCGATTACCGTAACGGTGCAAGGGGAATAAACGGATTTGATGATGGTATTCTGCGCTTGCATTGTCCCCCAGAGCGCGCTTGATTTAGACTGTTCGGCCGTTTGCACCGAACCGACAGAACAAACACTTACGAGATAGAGGATTTTCCATGGCAGAGTCCGGCATTACATATCGTCGCTACAAAGACGGAGAGCACAACTACCGTTCCTACGGTGAGAAGATCTTCGAACAGGACACCACCTACAAGTGCCCGACCTATGTCCACCGTACCCCGCCCTGCCAGGGCAGCTGCCCCTCCGGCGAGGACATCCGCGGCTGGCTGCAGATCGTGCGTGGCATCGAAAAGCCGACCCACGGCGAGGAAAAAGTCGAATACGCCTTCTACCGCTCCACCGATGCCAACCCCTTCCCGGCCATCATGGGCCGCGTCTGCCCGGCGCCCTGCCAGGAAGGCTGCAACCGCAACGAGGTCGAGGACTTCGTCGGCATCAACTCCATCGAACAGTACATCGGCGACTACGCCCGCGAGCACGCGCTGAAATTCAAGGGGCCGGACAAGGAAACCGGCAAGACCGTGGCCATCATCGGCGGTGGTGTCGGCGGCCTCGCCTGTGCCTACCAGCTGCGTCGCATGGGCCACTCGGTCAAGGTCTACGACAACCACAAGGAACTCGGCGGCATGATGCGTTACGGCATCCCCGGCTACCGCACCCCGCGTGACGTCATGGACCACGAGATCCAGCGCATCCTCGACCTCGGCGTCGAGGTGCACCTGAACACCTTCGTCGGCAAGGACATCACCCTCAAGCAGCTGCGCGAGGAGAACGACGCCGTGGTCATCGCCATCGGCGCCCAGGCCGGTCGCAACATCCCCATCCCCGGCAGCGATGCGCCCAACTGCATCACCGGCGTATCCTTCCTCGAGGCCTACAACGATGGCCGCCTGAAGTTCGTATCCAAGCGTGTCGTCGTCATCGGCGGTGGAGACACCGCGATGGATGTCGTCTCCGTGGCCCGCCGCCTCGGTCATGTACAGGCGAAATCCCCCGACGAGCGTCCGGAAGCCGTGGTGCTCAACCAGACCGCCCAGGACTGCGCCGTGGCCTGCAAGAAGGAAGGCGCCGAGGTGCTGCTGGTCTATCGCCGCCCGGTCGATCAGATGCCAGCCGCCGAGCACGAGGTCGAGGCCGCGCGCAAGGAAGGCGTCGAGCTGCGCGGCAGCCTGGTGCCGGTCGAAGTGATCAAGGACGACGAGGGCCGCGCCCGAGCCCTGCGCGTCGCCAAGGCCGACTGGAGCAGCGGCAAGATGGAGATCATCCCCGACTCCGAATTCGAGATCGAATGCGACCTGATCGTGTCCGCCATCGGCCAGGGCGGCGACCTGACCGGCATGGAGGATCTCGACAACGGCCGAGGCCTGATCGATTCCGACAAGTACTACCAGGTGCCCGGCCAGCAGGGCCTGTTCGTGATCGGCGACATCGTGCGCCCGCACCTGCTGACCACGGCCATCGGCCAGGCCTGGGTGGCCGCCGAGAGCATTGATCATTACCTCAAGAAGGAAGACCTCGGCAAGCGTCCGAAGGTCGATGTCCACCACTTCGACCTGCTTGAAAAGCTCAAGGAAACCGGGCTCGCGCCCGAGCCCTACTGTCACGAGGAAACCTGGGGCACCAGCGAGTCCAACTTCGCGATCCACAACTTCGAGGACCGCTCCGAGCAGGAAATCATCCCGGCTGACAAGCTGTTCCTCGGACACTTCGAGTACACCCCGCGCCACAAGCGCCAGGAAGTCGAGATCACCGCCGAGAACGTCATCGATTCCTACGAGGAGCGCTTCATCGGTCTCGACGACGACACGGCCACCGCCGAAGCCGATCGCTGCATGAGCTGTGGCATGTGCTTCGAGTGCGACAACTGCGTCATCTATTGTCCGCAGGACGCCGTGCAGCGTACGCCGAAGGACAAGTCCACCCTCGGCCGCTATGTGTTCACCGACTACACTCGTTGCATCGGTTGCCACATCTGCTCGGATGTCTGCCCCACCGGCTACATCCAGATGGCCATGGGCGATCACTGAGGCAGAACCACCTACCCCAGGCCTGGCCGGTTACACCGGCCGGGCCTTTTGCATTTGAAACCCTGTAAAACATAAAGAGGAAACATCATGAAACTGATTCTGTTGGGCGCTCCGGGCGCCGGCAAGGGCACTGTTGCCAAGCTGCTGACCCAGATCGACGGCTCCGTCCAGATCTCCACCGGCGACATCCTGCGCGCCGCCGTGGCCGCCGGCACCGAGCTCGGCAAAAAGGCTGAAGCCGCGATGAAGGCCGGCGACCTGGTCTCCGACGACCTGATCATGGGCATCATGGAAGAGCGTCTGAAGGAAGACGACTGCAAGAACGGCTACCTGCTCGACGGTTTCCCGCGCACCATTCCCCAGGCCGAGGCTCTGAAGGAACTGCTGGCAAAGATGGGCGAGGAACTGGATTGCGTGGTCAACATCGACGTACCGCGCGAAGTCATCCTCGACCGCCTGACCACCCGTCGCACCTGCACCGACTGCGGCGCCATCTACAACGTCAAGTCCAACCCGCCGAAGGAAGAAGGCAAGTGCGACAAGTGCGGCGGCCCGGTCGTGCAGCGCGACGACGAAACCGAGGAAGCAATCAGCAACCGACTCGACGTCTACAACGAGAAGACGGCCCCGCTGGCCGACTTCTACGAGAAGGAAGGCATGCTGCTGACCGTCCAGGCGACTTCCAGCGAAGAAGTCATCAACGCCATCAAGGAAAAGCTCGGTCTCTGAGCCCCTCCCGAAACCGCTCGAAAAAGCCGGCCTCGCGCCGGCTTTTTCATGCCTGTTGACTGGCCCTCGGAAACACCACCAAGTGATCCACCGCCAGGCGGATGCCGATCGCCTCGCCAATGGCGTGATCGTGATGGCTGGGAACCAGCGCCAGCACCTCGGCACCACTGGCCATGCGCAAGGTGTAGAGGAATTCGGAACCGCGAAAGGCACGGTCCATCACCACGGCCTTTTCCACTGCATCGTCGTCGTGCAGCAGATCGTCGGGTCGGATCAGCACATCCACCTCGCAGCCCACGCGGCAGGCCTGCGGCAACTCTCCCTGTATCCGCCCCAGTTCGGTCTCGACCCGGCCCTCATCGACCACGCGGCCCGGCACCATCATCCCTTCACCGATGAATCCGGCGACAAAGCGGCTCGCGGGACGGTGATACAGCTCATAGGCGGAGGCCTGTTGCTCCAGCCGACCCTCGTTCAGCACGCAGATCTCGTCGGCCATGGAGAAGGCCTCGTGCTGATCGTGGGTGACCAGGATGGCCGAAATACCTTCCTGGCGCAGAATGTCGCGGACCTCGCGCGCCAGTTGCTCGCGCAACTCCACATCCAGGCTGGAAAAGGGCTCGTCGAGCAACAACAGCGAGGGCCTGGGAGCCA
>WGBK01000442.1 GCA_015494335.1 Gammaproteobacteria bacterium
CGCTGGAATGGACCCAGAAAGGCGATCTGGATGTGACGCGGTGGCAGGACTGGTTTCTGAATTGCTTGCTTCGTGCTATCGAGGGGGCGCAAGAGACCTTGAGCCAGGTGCTGCAGAAGGCACGCTTTTGGGAGCGCTTTGCCAAAGAACCCTTGAACGAACGACAAATCAAGGTGCTGAACCGGCTGCTGGATGGTTTCGAAGGAAAGCTCACCACCTCGAAATGGGCCAAGGTTGCCAAATGCTCGCAGGATACGGCCTACCGTGACATACTCAATCTGATCGAACGGGGCGCATTACAAAAAGATCCCGGCGGTGGGCGCAGCACAAGCTATTCGCTGGTGATGGAGTGACTGTGGCCAGACAACATTATCTGTTCGTATTCCTTGCGGAAAGCCATAATCATGCCCGGATAACAAACAACGAGAACAGATACCGATGTCCAAACTGACCCTGTCTCAGCTCGAACACCATCTCTTCGCCGCCGCCGACATCCTGCGCGGCAAGATGGATGCCTCCGAGTTCAAGGAATACATCTTTGGCATGCTCTTCCTCAAGCGCTGCTCCGATGTCTTCGAGGCACGCCGCCAGCAGATCATCGACGAGAACCTGGCCAAAGGCCGCACCCGGGAAGAGGCCGAGCAGCGTGCCGAGAAGCCCTCGCGCTATTCCGACTCCTTCTACGTGCCACCCAATGCCCGCTGGGCCTGGATCCGCGACGAGCTGCACCGCGACGTGGGCGAAGGGCTCAACAAGGCCCTGGGCGCGCTGGAAACCGAGAACCCCTCGCTGGATGGCGTGCTCGGCCACATCGACTTCAACCGCCGGGTCGGCCAGACCAGGCTGCCGGACAAGAAGCTGCGCGAGCTGATCCTGCACTTCAACCAGCACCGTCTGCTCAACGAGGACTTCGAGTTCCCCGACCTGCTCGGCGCCGCCTACGAGTACCTCATCGCCGAGTTCGCCGACTCCGCCGGCAAGAAGGGCGGCGAATTCTACACCCCGCGCGATGTGGTCAAGTTGATGGTGCGCCTGGTCAAACCCCGGGAAGGCAAGCGCGTCTACGATCCCTGCTGCGGCTCCGGCGGCATGCTCATCCAGTCGCGCCACTACGTAGAGGAATACGGCGGCAATCCGCGCAACCTCGCCCTGTTCGGCCAGGAGAACGCTGGCAACGTCTGGTCCATCTGCAAGATGAACATGATCCTCCACGGCATCCCCGAGGCCGACATCCGCAACGAAGACACCCTGGCCAGCCCCCAGCACGTGGAGGGCGGCGAACTGATGCGCTTCGACTACGTGCTCACCAATCCCCCCTTCAGCCAGAACTACACACGGGAGGGGATGGCGTTTCCCGAACGTTTCAAATACGGCTGGTGCCCGGAAACCGGCAAAAAGGCAGACCTCATGTTCGCCCAGCACATGCTGGCCGTCACCCGACCCGGCGGCATCGTCGCCACCGTCATGCCCCACGGCGTGCTGTTCCGTGGCGGCGCAGAGAAGGAGATCCGCAAGGCCTTCATCGAACACGACCACCTGGAGGCGGTCATCGGCCTGCCGCCCAACCTCTTCTACGGCACCGGCATCCCCGCCTGCATCCTCATCCTGCGCCACCAGGGCGCCAAGCCCGCCGGGCGCCGGGGCAAAGTGCTGTTCATCAACGCCGACGCCGAATTCCACGCCGGCCGCGCCCAGAACTACCTGCGCCCCGAGCACATCGAGAAAATCGTCCGCAGCTACGATGATTTCGAGGAGGTGCCCGGCTACGCCGCCGTGGTGGACCACGCAACGCTTGCCGAGAACGACTACAATCTCAACATCCGCCGCTACGCCGACAACAGCCCGCCGCCCGAACCCCACGACGTGCGCGCCCACCTCGTCGGCGGCGTGCCCAAACAGGAAGTGGCCGACAAAGCCGAACTATTGCAGGCGCACGGACTAAAGGTAGCCCGGATGGAGCCCAGCGGAATCCGGGAAAACCTGTCAGAAGTCCGCGAACAATCCCCGGATTACGCCTCCGGCTCCATCCGGGCTACGGACGAACCCATCGTTGCCGGCATCTTCATCGAGCGCGACGAGCGCTACTACGACTTCGCCCCCCACCTCACCGAACGCGCCCAGCTCAAGGCCGCATTAGAGGCCGACCCCGGCGTTCAGGCCCGGGAGCAGGCCCTGACGGAAGCCTTCACCGCCTGGTGGCAGACCCACGAACAGCACCTGCGCCGGTTGCCCGAGCGCCGCGACCTCATGGCCCTGCGCGCCGAGCTGCTGCAAACCTTCGAGACCGCCCTGCGCCCCGTCGGCCTGCTCAACCGCTACAAGGTCGCCGGCGTCATCGCCAGCTGGTGGGACGACTACCAGTACGACCTGCGCACCCTCGCCGCCCAGGGCTTCGAGGGGCTGGTGGAAGGCTGGGTGGACACTATCCTCGACGCCCTCAACGCCGACGACAAGAAACAGGCCGCCAAACTCAACCCGCTCGACCACAAACTGGTCCAGCGCCTGCTGCCTGACTACCTGCAAGAGCTGGAACAGACTGAGGCCCGCAAGGCCGAACTGGAAGGCCAGCTCGAAGCCGCCCAGACCAAAACCAGCGACGAGGAAGACGACGAAGAGAGCGACAACGAAGCGGCCCTGACCGAGGCCGAAATCAAGGCGCTGAAGAAGCAACTCACCGCCAGCAAAAAACAGCTCAAACAACTCAGGAACCAACTCGGACAACGCCTCACCGAGGCCCATCTGGCGCTCAGCCCCCAAGAGGCCGAACAGCTGGTGCTCGACATCGCCTGCGACGACCTGGCCCGGCAACTGGAGCGTTACGTCACCGCCCACCGCCAGGCCGTCGTCGCGGCAGTGGAGAACTGGTGGGACAAATACAAGGTGACAGCCCGGGAGATCGAAGCGGAGCGGGATGCGGCCAAGGCGAAGCTGGATGGTTTTTTGAAGGAGCTTGGGTATGTCTGATCCCAAAACGACACCCGTAGCCCGGATGCAGGCCGAAGGCCGGAATCCGGGGGATGGTGGCGAAACCGGCGCCCCGGATTCCGCTGCGCTGCATCCGGGCTACGGAGAGGAGTTGACAGCTTTGCCATTGTCGGAGCTCGTTGACTTGGTAGTGGACAAGATAGCCGGACAAAAACCGGATGACATGCCGTATGTGGGACTTGAGCACATAACTAAAGAAAGCCCTTGGCTGAGAGGCTGGGGTAATAGCAAAGACTCCATAAGTACAAACGGTGTATTTAGACGCGGGGATATTCTTTTCGGAAAGCTACGGCCAAATCTGAGAAAGTCGGTTCAAGCGCCATTCGATGGTTTTTCATCAACAGATATTTTGATTCTTAGGCCTAAGGACGGATTCGATTCAAGGTTCGTAGGGAAAGTATTTCAATTGGATCATGTTTTCCGAGAAGCGGAAAAAACCTCGATCGGGACGGGTATGCCGAGAACCAATTGGCGTGCGTTTAAACAGCTGCGTGTCTTTACTCCTTGTGCAGAAGAACAACGCCGCATAGCCGAAATCCTCGACACCCTCGACAACGCCATCCAGAAAACCGAACAACTCATCGCCAAGCTCAAGCAGATCAAGCAAGGCCTGCTCCACGACCTCCTCACCCGAGGCATCGACGAAAACGGCCAACTCCGCGACCCCATCGCCCACCCGGAGCAGTTCAAGGATTCGGTGGTGGGGAGGATTCCTTTATCTTGGGAGGTTGCCGCGATAGGAACTGTTGGTGATGTCGTGACTGGCGCGACCCCGCCAAGCTCGGCACCAGATTCATGGGGTGAGCTTTACCCTTTTGTGACGCCTGGTGAAATACATGATGGCACTATATCGAGGGCTGAACGGAGCGTATCAGAAAAGGGACTTCCTTTTGTTCGAATTATTCCTGCGGGAACCACACTGGTTGTTTGTATAGGATCAACATTGGGCAAAACAGCTCAGACTTCTGAAGATTGTGCTACAAATCAGCAAATCAATGCTGTGATTCCTCACGAAATATACGATGCCAATTACGTTTATCACGCAATTTCTGCACATATTTACCAGCTATTTAGAATAGCCGGGCTTCAAGCCGTACCGATAGTCAACAAAAGCCAATTCTCCGGTCTTTTGATACCGTTAGCTCCGCCAGAGGAACAATCACGAATAGCACAGGTTGTTAAGGTTCAAGATGACAGAATTCAGGCGGAGTTTACCTGTCTGCGGAAGCTCAATACCATGAAAGAAGGTTTGATGCACGACCTCCTCACCGGCAAGGTCCGTGTCACATCCATCAGCGGAGCAAGTAGCAAGTAGCAAGCAAGTAGCAAGTAGCCCGGATGAAGTGAAACGGAATCCGGGGTGATGCAAATGGACCAAAAACCAAAAGGCGAAGGGGGGAATGATATCCGGGTCCGGAAGAGGTAGCCATGCTATGGTAATCCCGGATTCCGTTTCACTCCATCCGGGCTACGTAAACAATGAATGGAGGTGAGCACGGGTGGTGCACTATCGGCGTAACCGGGTGGCAGGGGGTACCTATTTCTTCACCGCAAACTTGCGGAACCGAAATGCGACAATGCTGGTGGATTACGTTGATGCCCTGCGGGCGGCATTCCGTGATGTTCGGCGTCAACGACCTTTTTCGGTTGACGCCATGGTGGTGTTGCCGGACCACCTGCATGCAATATGGACGCTGCCACCGGGTGATGATGATTATCCGGGACGGTGGCAGGCAATAAAGAGCCGGTTTACCCGCACGCTGGCCGCGAATGGGGTGGCTATCAATCGCAATAGCAAAGGTGAGTGCGATCTTTGGCAACGGCGCTATTGGGAGCACACGA
>WGBK01000443.1 GCA_015494335.1 Gammaproteobacteria bacterium
GTTCCGGCCGCCGTGTATCCCGGTTGCCAACGGAACTGTGCCTGGCCGTTGCTCACGGGTTCCAGAGTGGCGCCCGTCGGTGCGCCATTCATCTGGAAACTCAACACATCGCCGTCGTCGGTGTCACTGGCCGCAAGATTAAGGATCAGCGTAGATCCCTCGTCGATCGTGAGGTTACCGATCGAAGTCAGGACCGGCGGCGAGTTGGCCGGCAAAGCAGCGCTGGTAGCGATGATGATGTCGTCGCCAAAAATCGGAATCTCCTGGCCGACCTTTCCATCCAGCTCGCGGAATTCAAAGCGGGTGAAGCCACGTGTATCGATGATCCCGAAAAACTGCGGGGCGGGACTCTGCAGTTTGCCAATGGGATGCAGCTCGGTTTCACTGAGCGCGATTGCCACATTGGCAACGTCCCCCTGGCTGGATATATACCCACCAACAGCTTGCAGCGTCTGCGTAGATATACCACGGAAGCCATCGAAAGGTTTGCAGTCATTGGACGGATTATTCACATCACAGATGTTTGTATCATTAATGGCTGGCAGTCCATGTTCCCTGTCGAACATCGCCCAATCACCGCTGCGCGCCGAGCCATTGTTGGTAACCAGCGGGTTAACCGTCGGAAAGTTGCTGGTCCAGATGATGTTCCGGCTGGTTACACTCATGGCACTTCCGGGAAGATGCGAAGCGTTCCATACCGCGCCCTCGAAACTTTCGACGAAGGCATTGAGGCCGAGGGCCGTCACCCGATCCCGGAAGGGCGCTTCCTGCCAACAGGCAACGACGCCCGTGGTCTTGTCGGTATTGCAGGCCTCGATCACGGCCGTGGCAACGGCCGTTTCTCCGCCCGTACCGGTTGCACGATATTCGAAGCTGTCTTTCCCGGTGAAGAACTCGTTGGGAATATACTCGAAGGAGCCGTCTGCGCAGATGGACTGGGCCGCCCCCCCCGGACAGCTGATGTCGCCGAACTGGGGCGTTGTTACCAGGCTGGCGGTCACGCCACCGGTTGCACCGTCCAGGGTATCGTTCTCGAGCACGCCGGGGGGTTCGACCAGAAGCAGGCCGGAAGCCGGGATCGAGAAGACATCGTCCCGGGCGATCAATATCCCGGCATGGGCCGACTGCGCAAGGAACAGCATGGTCAGCGCTGCAAGGGCTTTCCGCCACTTCATTGCCTGATTCATCCGCCCTGCCCTCCATCTATCGGCTCACCCATCGCATCGCACCGGCCTGTCCCTGGATGCTGCCGGGGACAGGGGTATCCACCTATCAGTATGAACCGGGGAAAATCCAAATACAGGGGGTATACACCGAATTAGGTGGTAGGTTTTTCCGTATTTTGTAGTGGATTTTCCCTATCATCCGCTTCCTGAGCGACTTTCAGAATTGGTAGAAATAGCTCAGGTAGAGTGAATAGGCGGTCTGGTCGTTGAGTTCCGGAAGGTTGAAGTCGGAGTATTCGAAGCCGAAGCTGGCTTCCAGAGAGAGGTTGCGCGACGGCTTGTAGCTGACCTTGATTTCCGGCGCCAGGATCCATTGCTTGACGTCGTCGTTCTTGTTGCTGCGGTGGTCAAGACGCAGTCGGGGGGTGTAGAAGAGCTGCTTGATCCGGGCCGGGATGCGCGACCGGGCCTGCAGGGAAACCTGGGAAATGGTATCCGAGTCGGAGAGACGCAAGCCCCAGGTGGCAAAGTCCTCGTGGGTGAACCAGCCCTTGAAGCTGTAATCGGCGGAAACCTGGGTCTCCGAGGAATCCGGGTTGGCTTCGACACCGGCGGAGGCCGTCGTTGCATCGGTCCGGGACCAGGAAAGGTTCAGGGACAGCAGGCGATTCAGGTCGAAGGAATAGCTGGCGCCTAAGAATATGGTCTGGTTGCGCGCGGTACGGTCCAGGGCAATCTGTCGGATCTCGTCTTCGCTGTAGCTCTGCTTCAGCTCGTCCAGGGTGGTTACCGTCTGGCCCTGCAGGGCACTGAGCATGGACAGCACCGGAGAGTAGCGGTAATCCCAGTTGAGGTTCAAGACCCAGTCGTTTCCGGGGCGGTAATTGCTGACCAGGCTGAAGTGATCGACTTCCTGGAAAAAGAAGTCGTATTCGAAGGAACCGAACAGGAAGCCCTTGTCGGCACGATATTGCCATTCGACACCCGCTGTCTGACGATCAGTCAGCCCCCAGGCCTGTTGCAGATAGAGGTAGCTGTCCAGCGTCAAGCGCTCGCGAGGCCGCAGCTTGAGGCCGCCACCAACGAACCAGTGTTCGGTATCCGAGCTTTCGGCCGACGACTGCACCGGAAAACCGGCAAACAGGCTGTAGTCGAAGGCCTGGGGATTGGACTGGGAGAAGACAACTCCGTCGACACGGCCGGACAGGCCACTGATGGTGCGCGACTGACGGCCCCCGATCACCTCGTAATCGCCGATGTCGTTCTGATAACGAACCTCGGCACGGCTGACCTGGGTTTCCGTTTTGTTGTTGGTGAAATCGTTGTTGAAACCGCCGTTGAAACGCAACTGCCAGGAGTCGTCATCGCCACGGCGACGCGCGGTGACATCGAGATCAGTGGTCAGCAGCGACCCCGTATTCTGGCTGCCAGCATCCTGCTGGTCGAGGGTATCGTGGCGGTAATACTGGGAGAAGATCCCGTAATAGCTCCAGGGCTCCTTCTTGCGCGGAGCCTTGCGCGCCAGTTTCTTGCGCGGCTCCTGGCGCATGGTCAACAGACCATGCAGGCGGCTGCGGATGCGCGGTGCGAGTTCGGAATCCGGATACTCGGCAAGAAAGTCTCGGTAGATGCGTATGGCCTGGGCAAACTTGCGCTCACGTTCGCGGGCAATGCCGGCCAGCTCCATCGCCTTCTGCCGCTGTTCGTCATTGCCGATTTCCAGCAACTTGTCGGCGAAACGCCGCACCTGTTGCAGCTTGCCGTCGATCAGGCTCTGGCGCGCCTGTTCGAGCAGCTTGTCGGCCAGTTCCACGTCTGCGGACGCGGGTTTACTGCGCGGTTTCACCACAGTTTTCGGCGGCGTGGGCGCTACCAGGGTCAAGGGGCTGCTCGCACGCCGCCCGGTACTCAACAAGCGTTGCAGTTCCTTGCGCTCGGCCTTGTCCCTGGACACCACCCAGCCCCCAGGAAACCACTCGCGGATCCGCTCCAGATCCTTGCGCGCTTCGGCCTCGCTGTCGTATTCGCCGTAAACCAGTCGGTAAAAGATCTTGTCCCCGATTTGCACACGGCTGATGTAGAGCAGCCCGTCGCCGAGCTTGTCGAGAAAGCGCAATCGTTGCTGCCGGGGCAGCCGGGCGCTGGATTGCAGGCTGAGCCCGAACTCGGCCACCTCGGAGGAGCCGGAGGCCGGTTTCTGCCAGATATCCTCGATTCCGGCGAAGCGGGCCCGAGCAGCCTGCGCCGATCCCCAGATATTTGCGCATGCAAACAAGATCAGGACCAGTAGTAGCCGTACTAAAGGGCCTCTCCCCCTGTCATGGGAAGAGACAGATCGGAACATCGTCATATCGGTCGCAGATCTCGTCAGTCGAAGCCGCCGTCATTGACCCGGTGCTTGCCACTGCGGAACTTCCTGATAGTCGTCAATGAAGAATCCGTGTATTCATGACAGGCACCGCTACAATCGCGCAACTCCGAAACTGTGTAGAGAATGCGGGGCGATTGTACCTTCTTGTGCTCCCCTGCCTTGTAGTCATTGGCATGACAGGCAGCACAATCCGGCTTGTAGGTCGGGAATTTCCAGGTCACGGTTTCGCTGTTGCCGCCATGGCAAGTCGTACAGCCGATCCGGCGACGATGATCACCGGGGTAATTGGCCGACTGGTGATTGTAGCTGGATACATTCCAGTTGTTGGTGTTATGACAGCTGTTACATTCTCGCGTGGTGCCGAAGTGGCCGGAGGGCTTGCCCGTGGCAGCAACGCCATTGTGACAGCTTGAGCAATTGCCGCTGACATTGGCATGGTCGAAGCTCGCCGGCGTCCAGGCATTGGTGGTATGGCAAAGCTCGCAGTTGTCGTTGGTAACGATGTGCGAGGCATTCTTGCCCGTGGCGGTGTTGCCGTCGTGGCAGCTGGCACAGCTACCCTGCACCGCCGAGTGATCCACACGCGTCACCGGTTTCCAGACATTGCTGTTGTGGCACAGCTCGCAGCTGTTGCTGCTGGCAATATGCCCGGAGTTCTTGCCGGTAGCGGTGCTGCCGTTGTGACAGCTGGCGCAGTTTCCGGTAACCGTCGAGTGATCGAAGGTGGCCGGTTTCCAGGCCTTGGTGCTGTGGCAGAGATCGCAGGAAGCCGAGGTGATGACATGCTGCGAACTCTTCCCGGTGGCGATAGAGCCATTATGACAACTCTCGCAGTTTCCGCTTACCGCACTGTGGTCCACCTTGGTAACCGGTGTCCAGGCATTGCTGTTGTGGCACAGCTCGCAGCTGTTGGTGCTGGATATATGCTGGGCATTCTTGCCCACTGCGGTATTGCCGTTGTGACAACTGGCGCAAGCACCCTGCACCGCGGCATGATCCACCCGGATGACCGGCTTCCAGGCCGTGTTGCGGTGACACAATTCGCAACTATTGGTGCTGGCGATATGTTTCGAATTCTTGCCCTTGGCCGTTGCCCCATTATGGCAGCCTGCGCAATTACTACTGACCGTGGAGTGATCGAAATCCGCAGGCGTCCAGGCCGTAGTACGGTGGCACAGGGCACAGGAAGCGGTGGTTGCAACATGCTGGGCGTTCTTTCCTATTGCCACGCTGCCGTTGTGGCAGCTCTCACAGGTGCCCTGCACTGCCGAATGATCGACCTTCACCACCGGCGTCCAGCCGTTGGGCTGATGACAAAGCACACAATCGTTGGTGGTGCTGATGTGCTGACTGTTCTTGCCCGTGGCATTCGTGCCGTTGTGGCAACTCACGCAATTGTTGCCGACATTGGAATGGTCGAAGGAGTTGGCAGCCCAGCTGTTGGGACTGTGGCAGGCCACGCAATCTTTGGTGGTTGGGATATGGTTGGCCGGCTTGCCGCTGGCGACGGAGCCGTTGTGGCAATTGCTGCAGCTGCCGGTCACCGCCGTATGGTCGACACGGGTTACCGGTTTCCAACCATTGGGCGTATGACAGAGTTCGCACTGGTTGTTGCTGGCAATATGTTTGCTGTTCTTTCCGGTGGCCTTGTTGCCGTTGTGGCAGGCCACGCAGTCACTGGTCACACCGGAATGATCGAAGGCCGTTGCCTGCCAGTTGCGGGTAGTATGACAAGCCACGCAGTCCTCGGTGGTCGGGATGTGGCTTGGCGGCTTGCCCGTTGCAGTGGAGTTGTTGTGGCAGGCGGAACAGCTGCCCTGTACCTGATCGTGATCCACGCGCAATACCGGTGACCAGGCCACGGTTCGATGGCAGGTTTCGCAGGAGATGCTGCTGTTGATGTGGCGAGCCGACTTGCCACGGGCGGTCTTGCCGTTGTGACAGCTAGCGCAATTGTCCTGGATCGAGGCATGGTCGAACACCGCATCGTCCCAGCCGAATGTCCGATGACAATCGCTGCAGTTGTTCCCGGACTGAATGTGATTCGGGCTCTTGCCCGTGGCGGTACTGCCGTTGTGGCAACTCTCGCAACTGCCCTTGACAGCAAAGTGATCCACTTTCGAAACATTGATCCAGCTGTTGCTCTGATGGCAGAACTTACAGTCCCCGGTGGTCTTGATGTGATTGGGCGAGGGCTTGGAAGCCTGTACAGCGCCACTGCCCGTATGACAGCTGCTGCACTGTTTCGGTGTGCCCGCGAAAACGCCATTCACATGGCAGCTCTGGCAATCGACCTGGGCATGACGAAAATCCAGCGGGAAGGAGGTATCGTCGTGGTTGAACTTCTGCTGGGTCTGGGCCATGCCGATCCCCGAGAACACAAGCAATAGCAGCAGTAGCAGGTGTCGCATGTAAAAACTATGTGTAGCCATGTTGTTTTTCTCCTGTCAATCGTACGCGGCTTCAGAATGTCTTCCCGTTCATGGAGCGGAAGCGCTGCATCAGCAAATCCCGAAAACTTTCCTGGGAATGGCATTGGCCGCAATCCGGCCCGAAATTCCCTTCATGGACATCATCCCTCTTGTGGCATGCAATGCAGTCCCGCTTGCGCGGCTTTTCCTGCATCGGACGACGGTGACAACGACTGCAATGAACGCCCTCGTGGGCGCCCTTCAGCGGAAAGTCACTGTCCTGGTCGTGATCAAACTCCCAGATCAGCCAGTCATTGGGGTTGTGGCAGCGGCCACAGTCTTCGCCCAGTGTTTTTTCGTGCACGTCATCGTCGGCATGACAGGTCTCGCAACGGCTGTCCTCCACCTGGAAGGTCAAGGACTCGTGGCAGGTTTCGCAACCCGCCGCTGCATGCTGACCAATGAGCGGAAAATTGGTCAGGTCGTGGTCGAAACGAACCTTCTCGTTCCAGGCCTTCTCACCGTGACAACTCTCGCAGTTCTTGCCCAGTTTCTGTTCGTGCACATCCTTGTCCTGGTGGCAGGCCAGGCATTTTGTCGGCGTCTTGTCCCGCGGTTCGCCGGCCCGGTGGCAGGACTCGCAGCTGGTCTTTCGATGTGCGCCTCGCAGGGCAAAGTCCGTCTCCCGGTCATGATCGAATTCAGTCTTCAACCAGCTCTTCACGTTATGGCACTGGTCGCAGCGCTTGCCGTTGCTGCCCTTGTGCACGTCATCCAGCTTGTGGCAGTCGATACACTTCCTCGGCTTGCTGCGCCTTGCCTTGTCCCGCTTGATCAGTGACTTTTTGTCAACCTGATGGCATGCGTGACAGGCCACCTTTCGGTGCTTGCCGGTGAGACGAAAACGGGTCAGTTTATCATGATTGAATCGACTCTGACTCCATTTTTTCTCACTGTGGCAATCCTGGCAGCGTTTGCCAAAACGCCCGCTGTGCACATCCTTGATCGCGTGACAGGAGACGCATTGCTTGGGCGTATCCTTGTACCGGTTTCCTACATGGCACAGGTCACAGGCCACTTCCTTGTGCGCGTAACGCAGCTTGAAATCGGTCTTGTCATGGTCGAAGTTCTCCTGAGTCCAGGATTTCGGGTCATGACAACTCTCGCATTTCTTGCCCAGCTTGCCGTCGTGGGCATCATCCTTCTTGTGACAATCGATACACCGGCCCGGAGCTTCCCGGAACTTCTTTCCGGCCTTGTGGCAACTCTCGCAGCGCACGGAACGGTGCTTGCCCAGCAGACGAAAATCCGTCCACTTGTGTTCAAATCGGTCCCGATCCAGCTTGACGATATCGGCGTCCCGCCCCTTGTGATCCGTGTGGCAGCTCTTGCAAGCCGCCTTCGCGGCCTTCGGATTCCTGCCATGGAAGCCCTTTCGGTTCTTGATGTCCTCATCCACCTGTTCGTGACAGTCGCGGCAAAGCTGGTTTTCCGTCACATCGCGCAGGCGCACATGGCACTGCTTGCAGTCCTCTTCCAGTTTTTTATGGCCTTCGATCAGTTCCCCCGGGGAGAACAAGCGCTCGAAGTCGATGGCCTGTACCGGCAATGCAAACAGGCTGAGCAAAACCAGCAGCAGCCGGATCCCTTTTGGCGACATCAATAGAAATGCACCACGACTACATGGGTCAGACCGCTGAACACCAGCAGAATGAACAGGGGCAGATGCAGCACATGCCAGTAGGAAAACAGGATTTCGTTGACGCCGAGATCACAGATATCCAGCAGGGACTGGATGCGCTGGACCATGCGCTTGCGATCCGACCCCCTGGGCATGGATCGGCGAATCTTCCTCCGCAAGCGCTTGAGGCGGTTGCGCGCACTCTGGTAGAACCACCAGGACCGATGCAACCCGGTATGCCGGGTGACCAGCTTCTCTTCCAGCGCATGCAGCTCCTCGACCAGCGCCGGATGCTCTTCCAGCGCCTGCTTGAGGGCGCTTTCCCAGTCTTCGCCCTTGCGATAGAACTCCTCGAAACGGACTTTCTGGCCATACAGGCCATGGTGAATGCGCCGATAGAGATAGCGCCCCACCAGGCCGCTGCTGGCCACGACCAGCATACAGACCAGGGCCACCAGGCCGTTCAGGGAACCAATACGATAGCCGCTGTGCAGGATGACCAAAGCAGGTCCCACCACGCCGAACATCATGTGCAGACGGAACCAGAGGCTGACGGGGCCGAGAAATTGCCAGTTGCGTCGCTTGCGCAGCGGGTACACCAGCAACAGCAGCATCATCGATCCTCCGATGATGCCCAGAACATACCCCAGGCCCGACTCGGCCACGATGTAGCGGTTCTCGCGCACCGTCCAGGCCAGCACCAGCACCGCAAGCACCAGGCCGTAGCCCAGCAGCGTGAACAGGTTCAGCGCCCACTTGCGCAGGGGAATACCGGGGCTTGCCGTTGAAACGGTTGCGGTTGACACGTATAAATCCTTGATTGATAGCGTTTTTTTACGGTTCGGTCGCACTGCATTGCAGACGACTGCCTTGGCCCTCCATCACCACCACGGGCCGGCGGATTCCCGCTCGTTGGGAGAAATATAGCATATCGCCCCCTTCTATTTGGGAATTGAATGCCACACTTGGAGATAAACGGCACTTTTTCCCGGACCAATGACCCACATGATTGCGTACAGCGAGTAGAATCCTCTCATGCCTTTATATGTCTATTTCCTGCCCCTGTTGTTGATCCCCCTGCTCTACTTGCTCAAGCATCACCGGGAGCAGCGACAGGCTGAACAAATTCGCCAGCGCGCTATCGAGGATGGGCTTGCCGAGCCGGCCTCGCTGCACCCGGTGATCGACCGCAACCTGTGCATCGGTTGCAAGTCCTGCGTCTATGCCTGCCCGCAACAGCTCGGTCACAATGTGCTGGGTATCTTTCACGGCAAGGCGGAGCTGCTGGAACCGGCCAACTGCATTGGCCACGGCGCCTGCAAGAAGGTCTGCCCCGAGGGCGCGATCACCCTCGTGTTCGGCACCGAGAAACGCGGCGTGGACATACCCAATGTCGACGACAACTTCGAAACCAATATCGAGGGCCTGTTCATCGCCGGAGAACTTGGCGGCATGGGCTTGATCCGCAATGCCATCGAGCAGGGCAAATCAGCAATGAAAGCCATTGCCGCCAAGCTGCCGAAGAAGAGCGGCAATCCCTACCAGGTCATCATCGTCGGCGCCGGACCCGCCGGCATTGCCGCTTCCCTCGCGGCGCGGGAAAAGAAGCTACAGTACCTGACCCTCGACCAGGAATCCCTCGGCGGCACCGTGTTCCAGTACCCGCGCGGCAAGATCGTCATGACCCAGCCGGTCGAACTGCCCCTGGCCGGCAAGATGCCCTTCCGCGAAACCACCAAAGAACAGCTGCTAGAATTCTGGCAGGAAATCGATCAGCAGCATCGCATCGGCGTCCAGTACGGCGAGATGGTGGCCGACATCACTCCTCTGCAGCCCGGATTCCGCGTCAAGACCAACAAGGGCGAATACGAATCGGACGCCGTGCTGCTGGCCATCGGCCGTCGCGGTACGCCACGCAAGCTCGGTGTCGAGGGCGAGGATCTGCCCAAGGTGGTGTACCGGCTGATCGATCCGGAACAGTACAAGGGTCAGAAGGTGCTGATCGTCGGTGGCGGCGACAGTGCGCTGGAAGCCGCGCTCGCCATCGCCGACGAGGAAGGCAGCGAAGTCAGCCTGTCCTACCGCAGCGAGAGCTTCTCCCGCGCCAAGGCGAAGAACCGGGAGCGCATCGCCGAGTATGCCGAATCGGGCCGCATCACCCTCTACATGAAGTCCAATGTCAAACGCATCACCGAGGCCCAGGTGGAACTCGAACAGGACGGAAAGGCAATCGTCATCGACAACGATGCTATCATTATCAATGCCGGCGGCATCCTGCCGACCGGCTTTCTCAAGAAGATCGGAATCGAAGTCGAAACCAAGTACGGTACCGCCTGATGCGCCCCTACTCCCTGCTGTTGATGCTGGTCCTTGCCGCCGGCCTGCAGACCGCCCTGCCCGCCCGTGCAGCCGCCGAGCCTCCCAATGCCGAGCTTGCCGCAAGCCTCAAGGCCATAGATCGGGATATTCGCCTGCGCAACTACGAGAAGGCCGTGAAACGCCTGCATCCCCTGGCTGCGCAAGGCGTCGCTCAGGCCGAATATCGCCTGGCCGGGCTCTACCGCGGCGGGCGTGGCGTCCAGCGTAACCCGAAACGGGCGCTGGAACTCTATCGCAAGGCCGCGGTGGCCGGCCTGGCGGACGCCCAGTACGCCCTGGCCCTGCTGCTGCTGAAAAAGCCGGGGCCGGATCACCGCGAGCAGGCTCACCACTGGCTGCAGGCCGCGGCCGAGCAGGGACACCGCAAGGCCAAGCGCAAACTGAAACAGGTCACGGCAGCAGAGGCGGAACCGAAGCGCAAGCCAGTGGATCTGGCACAACTGTTCAGCCTGGTCCGCGGCAACGAGCTGGAGCAGCTGCGATCACTGGCCGACTCGGGCGTCTCCATGGACCAGCAGGACGATCAGGGCAACAGCCTGCTGACCGTCGCCCTGCGCAGCGACCGACACGATCTGGCCAAGTGGCTGGTGAAGCGGATGTCCCGTGCCAGCGCCCGCAGCAAGGCGGGCGAGCAGGCCCTGATTCTGGCTGCGCGCAAGGAATACGAGGATATTGTGCAGGCCCTGCTCGCTCTCGGCGCCCGCCCCAATGCCCAGGATGAGGCCGGTAACACTGCCTTGCATGTCGCCACCCGTCATCAAAACACCCGCATCATGGCACAGCTGCTGAAACGCGGCGCCGACCCTCTGAAACGCAATCGCAAGGGGCTGTCACCGCTTCAGCTGGCGCGAAACCTGAACCTGCAAAAGGCTGCCAATCTATACCGCAAGCAGGGATTGAAACTGCCTGAACGGGACCGACAGCTGGCAGCTCCGGATGTGCGCAGTTTCGAAAAAAGCCTGAAGAACAAGGATTCGATCTACCGCGGCTGGCCCCTGATCAGCATTGCCAGCCTGCTGGGCGAGAAACGCATTCTCGAACAATTGCTGGCCCAGGGCGCCGACACTAGCGCCACGGACCCCGAAGGCAATACCGCCCTGCACCGTGCCGCCAGCAAGGGGCAGCTCGAGATCGCCCGCATGCTGCTCGCCAAGGGCGCTCCCATCGATGTACGCAACGCCCGGGGAGAGACGGCACTCTACCTCGCGGCTCTCAACAAGCGCCGCAAGATGGTGGGCTGGCTGCTCGATCAGGGCGCGAACCCTTCCCTGGAAACCCGCAGCAAGAGCAGCCCCCTGCTCGCCGCCATCCGCAACGGCGATGCCAAAACCGCAGCACTGCTGTCCACCCGGCCCAGCAGCGACCAACAAATCCATCGCGCCCTGCGCGCCGCCATCGAACAGAATATGGAACCCGTGGCGCTGAAACTGCTGCCGAGGGACAAGCTGGCCTCGATCCAGGACAAGCAAGGGCGCAGCCTGCTGTGGCTGGCGGCCGATCGGGGCTTGAGCCGACTGGTCGATCGGCTGGTCAAGACCCACCCAGGACAACTGGCACAGGCCGACAAGGGCGGCTACAGCCCGCTGGCAAGGGCCATCTATCGCGGCCATGTCGACATCGCCGGACAGCTGATCCAGGCCCAGTCCGACCTGACCACAAACACGCGCGAGGGCAACAGTCTGTTGATGCTTGCGGTATTGTCGGGCAAGCCGAAGATGCTCGACCTGCTGCTGCCGAAGGGATTGAATGTGAACGAACGCAACCAGCACGGAGATACCGCACTGATGCTGGCCGCCTCCGCCGGGGATCAGGCCATGGTGGAGCGCTTGATCCAGGCAGGCGCGGATACCCAGATCCGCAACCGCAACAATCTCACCGCCGAGCAGATTGCCCGAAATGCCGGCCACAAGACAGTCGCCGACTACATCCGCAAGCACAAGCGGGGACTGTTCAAGCTGTTCGAATGAGTCACGGCTCCATCTTTGGGTGACCGGGCCTGGCAGCGCAGTTCCGGAATCGCAGTTGCCGAAGCATTCTTCGACCACCCAGTATTCACCCACCACAATAGAAAACGGCCTCCGTAGAGGCCGTTCCAACAGACGATGTCGGTCGGGGATCAGTCGCCGAGCTTGCTGATACCCATCATCTTGAGAATGTACTTCTCGTACAGCGGCTCCGAGGTGCCCTTCTTCATCTTGCGCATGAAGTATTTCTCGAAGGCGATCTTCGCCATATGCACCCACTTGCCCTTCTTGAACCAGGCCACATTGCGCGGCGGAATCTGCGGGATCGCAACGAAGGCGGCACCGGTGTCGCCCATGTCGGCCAGGCAGATGGCGTTCCAGGTCGCGCCGGTGTCCGGTTCACGGCCATTCAGCTCGTTGGAGATGTTGTGCACGATGGAAGTCACCATGGACTCGATCATGTAACCGGTTTTCGGCGTGCCCGTGGGTACCGGAGTGGCTTCAACCGGCGGAATGGCGATACAGACACCGGCCGAGTAGATGTTCTTGTAGGTCGGGTTGCGATGGAATTCGTCCACCATGACGAAGCCGCGCGGGTTGCACAGCCCTTCGACATTGGCCACGGCATCGACGCCCTTGAAGGCCGGCAGCATCATGTTGAACTTGAATTCGATCTCGTGCTGCTTGATCACCTCGCCGGAGGCATCCAGTTCATCGACGTACATCTTGCCGTCCTCGACCTTGGTGGTCTTGGCGTTGGTGATCCAGTTGATGTGATGGTTGCGCAGCTCGGATTCGAGCATGGACTTGGAATCGCCCACGCCGCCGAGACCAAGATGACCGATATAGGGTTCGGAGGTCACATAGGTCATCGGGAACTTGTCGCGTACCTTGCGCTTGCGCAGGTCGGCGTCGACGATGAAGGCAAACTCGTAGGCCGGGCCGAAGCAGCTGGCAAAGGGCATGGCGCCGATGACGATCGGGCCTGGCTCTTCCAGGGCTTCCTTGTATTTCTCATAGGCCTTTTCGGCGTGATCCACGGTGCAGATGGAATTGGTGTAACCGCCGTCGGGACCGGAACCCTCGATCTCCTCGAAGGCGAGGCGCGGGCCGGTGACGATGACGAGGTAGTCGTATTCGACATGGTCGCCGTTGTCGAGGGTCAGTTTGTTGCCGTTGGCATCGATCTCGGTGACAGTGCCGTGGATGAAGTTGATGCCCTTGCGCTCGAGGTAGGGCTTGATCGGGAAGGTGATCGCCTTGCGATCGCGCCAGCCCACGGCAACCCAGGGGTTGGA
>WGBK01000444.1 GCA_015494335.1 Gammaproteobacteria bacterium
CATGCAGCAGCAGCCACAGCAGCAGCATGGCCACCAGGAACAGCAACGCGAACCATTTCAGGGTGCTGACCAGGGCCTGGTACAGGCTGCTGTAGAAATAACCCGGATGCAGCACCACGCGCAGGCGTCCGAGCTGGTTCCAGCCCCTCATCACCATGGTCGTGCCCTCGGCCGGTTTCAGCGGCAGCCAATCAATGAACCACTGTGGCACACCCTCGATGCGGATGCGCTGCCCCTTGGACTGGATCACTCGTCCATCCACGCCGATGAGTTCGATCAGGCTGTAGTAACCGGAATCGAAGACCGCGTTGAACAGGGTTTCCAGCGTCGCCGGATCGTCGCCGTCGGGCAGGTTGCCGATGGCCAGACCCAGGGTGGTGGCCATGTCCTGGGCCGTGGTCTGCATCTGACCCTGCAGGAAACGGGCGTTCTGCTGGAAGTTGTTGACCAGGAGAATCCCGGTCGTGAGCAGGAATACCAGGGTCACCAGCAGGGCAATCTGTTTGAATAGGCTCATGGCTTGTCTCGTCGTAGCTCAGTCAGCAGCTTGCGCCACTTGCTGTTCTTGATCTTGTCGGTCGGCAGCTTGCGGCCCAGCCCGGCCGAGGCGTTGTTGAGGAAAAGGGATTGCGCGTTGAAGGAATAGATCGGCAGCAGGTCCCTGCGCTGCGAGGCCGGCTCGATGGCCGCCTGGTAATTGTCGAGAATCAACGGCAGACCGCCGGGGGTTTCGAAATAGCTCAGCACCATGTGGGCGATATTCTTCGTCAGGTGCTTGACATAGGTGAGATAGAGCCGCTCGTCGGGCACCCCCAGCTCGCGCAGGGTGAAATACTTGGCGATGACGAAATCTTCGCAATCGCCGCGGGCGCGGCCGAGAAACTCCTCCGGCGTGGCCCAGTAATCCTTCTGCCCCCAGAGGTCGATATCCTCGACATACTCGAACTGGTTGAAGAAGCGATTGACCCCGTCCAGTTGCTCGGCCACCGGGCGGCCGCGCAGGCGTTCCACCAGCCGGTTGAGGGCATTGCCCCGCTTCCAGGCCCGTTCCGAATAGTCGTTCTTCAGCCGCGTCAGCATCGCCGCATCCACCAGCGGTTCGGCGGAACGCGGACTCGATGCCGGCCACAGCAGCACGGCCGCGCAGGCAAACAGCAACTGTCGACGATTCACGCGCGCCTCGGCGGGCGGGTACGGTTAACCCGGTAACAATGTATATCGGGATCAGGGGGCATGGGTCATCGGCAAGGGTCGAACACTTCCAACGAGTGTAGACCATTGCCGACGACCCGAGAGGCTATTGCCTTGGCAGGGTCGCCTTGAAGCGGAACTCGCCCCGCCGGTTGATCGCCTGGCCGGATTTGGTCGAGTTGTCGGCGATCGGGTTGCTCTCGCCCATGCCCTTCGCGTCGATGCGGGCCGGGTCGATGCCTTCCTTCACCAGCAGCTTGCGCAGTGCGCTGGCCCGGCGCTCGGACAGCTTCAGGTTATAGGCCTCGGAGCCGATGCTGTCGGTGTAGGTGCGGATTTCGATACGCAGGTCCTTCGCACCCTTGATGATATCGATGATCTTCTTCACCTGTTCCTTGGAGACATCGGTCAGTTCGGCGGAATCGTACTTGAAGTTGACCAGGTGCATCTTCGACAGATCTACCCGATCCACCGGATTGATCTTGAGGGTGACGATGGCCGTCGAAGCCGCGCCCTTGCCGTCCGACACGGTGTAGCTGAACTTGTCGACGCCGGCATAGCCTTCCAGCGGACGATAGACCAGGTTCTTGTTGGCATCGAAGGCCAGGCGACCGTTGCCCGGGCGACCGACATCGACCAGGGTCAGTGCATCGCCATCGGGGTCGGAGTCATTTTTCAGCAGCTGCGCCGGCGAGATCACCAGCAGGCCGTTGCTGTCGAGCTCGAACTCGTCGTTGCCGACGGTCGGCGCAGTATTGGCCGGCTTGTAGCCCAGCTCCACCTCGCCGGAGGCGGCACAGCCATAGATATTGACCGCGGTTTCGGGCAGCGTGTTGTCACAGTGGTCGCTGTTGTCGATTTCCTGATCGCGATCCTCGTCCGTCGGCAGCGGCAGCGCATCGACGCCGCTGGCCTCCAGACTGACCAGCTTGAGGTTGTCGTCATTCATCTCGACATCGATGCCCAGCGCCGGGAACAGACGGCCCAGGGCTTCATAGGTGCGGAAACGCGCCGCCATGGCATCGTAACGGGCCTGACTGTACTTGTTGCGCGCGCTGTTGAGTTCGTTCTCGGCATCCAGCAGATCGATCAGGTCACGCTGACCGATGAAGAATTCCTCGCGATAGGAACCCACGGTCTGGCGTGCCTTCTCCACATGCTGTTCGAGAAAGGCCAGCTGCCGGTTCAGCGAATCGTCCGCCACCCGTGCCAGGCGCAGGGTTTCGATGATCTGTCGGCGCACGCGGGCAGCGAACTCCTTCTGCTCGAAGACTGCACTGGCCTTCTTGCGGCGTTGGGCCTCATCGGCGCCGCCGTTGTAGAAGTTGTAGCGCAGGTTGAGCACCAGGCTGGTTTCGTCGGTATTGCCCGATGCACCACCGATATCGTCGCCCCACAGCTGGGCAAGACGCAGATCCACGGTCGGATAGCGACTGCTGCGCGCACGCTCGTAATCGGAACGCGAGGCTTCGATATTGCCGAAGGCCACCTGCATGGCCGGATGCTGCTGCAGGGCCTGGTCGATCAGCGTATCCAGATCGTCCGGTGGCAGCTCGGGCAACAACGGGTTTTCCAGCTCGTCAGGCGTGACGTAGCGGCCGAGCAACTGGTGAAACTGGGTCAAGGCATCCTGCAGGTTGTTCTGCTGCGCGATCAGACTGGCGTGAGCACGGGCCACGCGACCTTCGGTCTGCTGCAGTTGCGATACTCGGCCTACACCTGAATTATTCCGTTCGCGAATCTGAGCCAGGATGCCTTCATGGGAGTCCACATTCTGCACCGCCAGCTGGTACAGCTCACGCTGTTTGAGCACCTCGAGATAGGCCTTGATCACGTCCAGGGCCACATTGTCGGCGCTGTCGTAAAGGTCGAACAGGGCGGCGCGGGCACGAGCGCGGGTCTGTTCGATCTGGTTGGTGGTATCGTAACCATTGAACAGATTCTGGGTCACCGACAACTCCACTCGCGAGCTGTTGTAATCCACCGTCGTGTTGCCGGTAGCCGGAGAGTCGGTACGGTAGGCGCCGGTGGAAGCCTGCAGGTCGATGCTCGGACGCCAGCCACTCTCGGCGATAGCCTTGTCCTGCAGGATCTCCCGATATACATGCAGCTTTTCCTTCACCACCGGATGTGAGCGCACGGCATCCTCGACGGCCTGCTGCAGGTTCAGTGACCAGGCCGGACTCGAAAGGGCCAGAGTCGGAATGGAGAAAAGCAGGATCAATCCTGGGCGGAATCGTTTGTTCATCGGTTGTTCCCTGTTGCTTCCGGTTGATATTGTGTATTGAGAGGCCACTGCAAGTGCCCGTTGCAAGCGATTGATTGTACAGGATTACCGCCTTTTCCAGCGTACAGGTTCTCATTTTTGACCCCGGATGGCCAGACGACCCGGAAAAGTGTGAAAACCGTCGCCGGGAAAACCTGCCGATCCGCCGGATTTGCGTCATGTTGCAGCACCGGCTTCGATGGTATCCTCGTCCATCAAGAATAATGAGAGGGAGTCCCGGCCGATGAAATCCAGAGTGATTCTGCTGTTGCTGATCGTCGCGCTGATGGCCGTCGCTGGCGCCTGGTGGCTGCACAAGGAAAAGCCGATTCCCGTACAACTGGCCGCGGTCGAGCGGGGCGAAATCCAGCAGACGGTGACCAACACCCGGGCCGGTTCCGTCAAGGCCTGCCAGCGCGCCCGGCTGTCCCCTTCCTCCGGCGGCTCGGTATCGCGTCTCGAGGCTCGCGAGGGCGATCGGGTCAAGG
>WGBK01000445.1 GCA_015494335.1 Gammaproteobacteria bacterium
CCCCCGCACTGCGCGAAATGATGTCGAGCCTGATCGCCACGCCGTCGATCAGTTGTTCGCGCCCGGACCTGGACATGAGCAACCAGGCCGTGATCGACCAGCTGGCCGACTGGTGCGAAAGCGCCGGTTTTCGTTGTCAGCGCCAGGCCGTGGCCCCCGGCAAGTTCAACCTCGTGGCCACCCTCGGCCAGGGCGAAGGGGGGCTGGTGCTGTCCGGGCACACCGATACCGTCCCCTGCGACGATTCCCTGTGGAGCTCCGACCCCTTTCATCTCGAGGAGCGGGACGGCCGCCTCTACGGTCTCGGCTCCTGCGACATGAAGAGCTTCCTCGCCATGGCCCTGACCGCCAGCCAGGCGTTTCCCGCCGAGCACTATCGGCGACCGCTGGCCCTCGTCGCTACCTGCGACGAGGAAACCAGCATGTCCGGCGCGCGACTGCTGGCCGAGAACGGCGAACCCCTCGGCCGCTACTGTGTCATCGGCGAACCCACCGACCTGACGCCGGTGCGCGAACACAAGGGCATCCTGATGAAAGCCATCCGCTTCCTCGGCCAGTCCGGCCATTCCAGCGACCCGGCCCTCGGCAACAGCGCGCTGGAAGGCATGCACCGTTTCATGACCCGCTTGCTGAACCTGCGCGACGAACTGCAGCGTCGCTACCGCAACGAGGCCTTTGCCGTCGCCGTGCCGACGCTGAACCTCGGTCACATCCACGGCGGCGACAACCCCAATCGCATCTGCGGCGACTGCGAACTGCACATCGACCTGCGTTTCCTGCCCGGCATGGACATCGCGGAACTGCGTCAGCAGATCCGAGATCTGGCATGCGAAACTGCCGCCGAACAGGGCCTACAATTCACCGCCGAAACCCTGTTCGAGGGCGTGCCGGCCCTGCACACCCCGGCCGACAGCGATCTCAATCTCTACCTGCAGGAAGCCACCGAACGCCAAAGCCGCGCCGTGGCCTTCGGCACCGAAGCCCCCTTCTACAACCAGATGGGTTGCGAAACCATCGTCATCGGCCCCGGCTCCATCGATCAGGCCCACCAGCCCGACGAATTCCTGCCGATCGAGCAGATTGCTCCGACCCTGAAGCTGCTGCGCTCGCTGATCCATCGCTATTGCATCGAGCCGCAAACATGAAAATCGTCGCCGACGAGAACATCCCCTTCGTCGAGGAAGCCTTCGGCTCGATCGGAGAGGTCACCACCCTTCCCGGCCGCAGCATGCATGCACGGGATCTCGAGGATTGCGAGATCCTGCTGGTGCGCTCGGTCACCCGTGTCGACGAAACCCTGATCGGCGAGGCCCCTCTGCGATTCGTGGCCTCGGCCACCATCGGCACCGACCATATCGACCTCGACTACCTCGAACGACGCGGCATCGGCTTCGCCAATGCACCGGGCTGCAATGCCGAATCGGCCTCCGAGTATGTCATCGCGGCCCTGTTCCATCTTTCCGCGCAAAAGGGCTTCGATCCCTTTTCCCTGCGCGCCGGCATTGTCGGACACGGCAATGTCGGTTCGCGGGTACGCCACAAGCTCGAAAACCTGGGCATCGAAACCCTGCTCAACGATCCGCCGAAGCAACGCCTGGGGCAGGATGCCTTCAACTATGTCTCGTTGCAGACGCTGATCGACGAATGCGATTTCATCACCTGCCATGTACCCCTGACCCGCGATGGCCGCGATCCGACCTGGCACCTGCTGGACCGACAACGGCTGGCCGAACTGCGCCCCGGCTGCATACTCTTCAATGCCGCGCGCGGCGCAGTCATCGACAACCCGGCACTGTCGGATCTGCTCGACCGGCGTGGCGACCTGACCGTGTTTCTCGACACCTGGGAGGGCGAACCACGGATCGACCTCGAGCTGATGAGCAAGGTGGACCTGGCCTCGCCGCACATCGCCGGCTACAGCGTCGAGGGCCGACTGCGCGGCACGCAGATGATTCACGACGCCCTGTGCCGCCACCTCGGCATCGAAAGCCACTGGTTCCTGCAGGACCACCTGCCGCCGGCGCAAGCCCTGGAAGCCGGCGGCAGCGGAAGCCTCGAGGACTGGCAACGGTTGTTCGCCGCCCACTACCCGATCGGGCAGGACGATGCCGCGCTGCGCGCGCTGGCCGCACACCCCGAGCGGGCGGCCACGGATTTCGACCGCCTGCGCAAGCACTATCCGGCCCGCTACGAATACCCCCAATTTACTATCTCGAAGGACACTCCCAGCAACTTTCGCGAACGCCTGCAGGGGTTGGGATTCAGACTGCCCGAGTAAGGCTCGTCTTGTAGCTCAATTCACCAGAGGGTTGTCCCACACTACGGGGCATCGGTGGTCATCCGTGAAAATGTCTGCGGCACGGATGCCGCAGCCAAGCCTACAGGGATGTATTTACAGCGTTTTTCACGGATGACCACCGATGCTCTGTTGCTGGATATGCATGCAATAAATGTGGATGCCCTGACCATTCAGCACCCGGTGCAGTCCTTTACTTTGCGTTTCGATGGTTGGATACTCGGCATGGAGGAGAGGACCTACGCTCGCGCCTGCATCACTTGCAGGCCCCGCCCGGCCCCGTCGTACAACCAAAACAAAAGTGTCGAGACATGAAAAAAATCCTATTGATGACGACCAGCCTGTGCATGGCCAGCAGCGCCCTTGCCGGCGGTTACCGCGTTTCCATCCAGGGCCAGCAGGCTCTGGGCATGGGACACGCGGCCACCGCCATGAGCCAGAGTGCCGAAACCGTGTTCTTCAACCCCGGGGCCATCACGCGCATCGGCGATGGCGAAACCATCACCGGCGGCCTGACCCTGCTGAAGAGCGAAACCATTTTCCAGAACAGTGGCACCCAGTATTACGCCGAAACCGACAGCCCGATCGGCACGCCGGTGGATTTCTACTATGTCAGCAAGCCCGGCGACAGCGATGTCGCGGTCGGTCTTGGCGTCTACACCCCCTACGGCAATATCGTCGAATGGCCCACCGACTGGGCCGGGTCGCACCTGGTCAACCGCATCGAGCTGAAGGCGTTGTACATTCAGCCGACCATTGCGGTCGCGGTCAACGACCGCTTCAGCGTAGGCTTCGGCCCGACCTACGCTATCGGCAAGGTGGATTTCAACCGTAATCTCAACAGCTCCCTGGTCGACGAACAGGGTGATCGCGCCAATGTCACCGTCGAGGCCAGCGATGTCAATGCCTGGGGCTACAACCTCGGCCTGCATTTCAAGGCCAGTGACACTGTCTCCATTGGCCTCGGCTATCGCTCCAAGATTACCCTCGAGGCGCGTGGCGAGAAGGCCGATTTCGAAGACATTCCCAACCTGGTGCGTACAGTCTATCCCGACACCACCTTCGATGCCGACCTGATCCTGCCGGCAGAACTGGCCATCGGCATCAGCTGGGCCGTCAATCCGGATACCATCCTGGCGGTGGATTTCAATCGCACCTACTGGGGCGAGTACAAGGCGCTGGATATCCAGTTCCACAACGGGGCCGGCGAATCCCTGAACCCGCGCAACTGGGAAGACTCGGATATCTACCGTATCGGCGTGCAACACCGGCTCGATGAAGACTGGACCCTGCGCGCCGGCGTCTATGTCGACAAGACCCCGATCCGCGATGGCTATTTCGCGCCCGAAACCCCGCGCAATGACGCCACCGGCTACACCCTCGGCGCCAGCGTCAAGGTCAGCCCGCAGATGGATGTCGACATGAGCTTCCTCTACATCACCTCGGACGAGTTCAACGCCTCCTACGACTACCACAGCGACGGCCCCTTCGGCGGGCGTTATGAAACCTCGGCCACCTCCATCGGCCTCGGCATCAACTACCGCTTCTGAGGGCTCGAGACATGAAAACGATGAAAATGAACAGCATTACCCGCAAGGCTCTGCTCGCCAGCGCCATTTCCCTCGCTCTGGCCGGTTGCGCGCCCGAATTCGACAACTCGGTCAAGGACATCCGCTACAAGGCCGGCAGCGCCGACTTCAGCAACTATGTCGCCGTTGGCGACTCCCTGACCGCCGGCTATGCCGACGGCGCGCTCTATCTGGATGGCCAGAAGAATTCCTTTCCAGCAATGCTCGCCAGCGCCTTCAGCAAGGCCGGTGGCGGCGACTTCACCCAGCCGCTGGTCAGCGATAACAATGGCGGTCTGCTGCTCGGCGGCAACCCGATAGCCGAAACCCGGCTGGTGCTCGGCCTCGTGGATGGCGACAAGGCACCGAAACGACTCGAGGCCACCCCCACCACAGACATCGCCGTTCCGGTCGATCCCATGCCCAACAACATGGGTGTACCAGGTGCCAAGTCTTTCCACCTGGGCGCACCGGGATATGGTGACATCTCGGGCGTGGGCACCAGCGCCAATCCCTACTATGTGCGCTTCGCCTCGTCGTCCACCTCCACCGTCATCGGCGATGCCGCAGCCCAGCAGCCAACCTTCTTCACCCTGTGGATCGGGAACAATGATGTGCTGTTCTATGCCCTCTCCGGCGGAACCGGCGAAGACCAGACCGGCAACCTGGATCCGACCAGCTACGGCCCCGACGACATCACCGATCCGAATGTCTTTGCCGGAACCTACCAGCAATTGCTGGCCGCCCTGAAGGCTTCCGGCGCCAAGGGCGTGCTGGTCACAATCCCGGATGTGAAGGATATCCCCTACTTCACCACCGTGCCCTACAACCCGGTGCCGCTGGACCAGGCCACGGCCGATCAGCTCAATGCGGCCTATGCAGCCTACAACGGAGGACTGCAACAAATGGTCCAGAACAGCGTCATCACCGCGGAGGAGGCCGAGCAACGCACCATCCAGTTCGCCGCCGGCCAGAATGCCGTGGTCATCGAAGACGAGGATCTGACCGACCTGAGCGGCTTCGGCCTGCCCTCGATGCGCCAGGCCACCGCCGAGGATCTGATCGTGCTGACAGCCAGCTCCAAGATCGGCACCCTGGCGGACGAGGATGATCCCAATTCCGCCTGGGGCGTAGGCAAGCCGCTGGAAGACGGCGATGTACTGGTGGCCTCGGAACGCAGCAGCATCGAGACGGCCACCACTGCCTACAACGTCACCATCCGCGATCTGGCAAACGCCGACGCCGATCTGGCCCTGATGGACGCCAACGCCCTGATGGCGCAGGTCTCCGCGCCCGGCGGGCTGGACTTCGGTACCGGCCGCATCACCGCGGCCTTCGGCTCGGGCAACGGCTTCTCTCTGGATGGCGTGCATCCGACCCAGCGCGGCTATGCAGTGGTCGCAAACGCCGTCCTCGATGCCGTGGAGCAGGCCTTCGGAGCGACCCTGCCGCGCCTCGAGCCGATGGACTATCCGACCATCTTCCTCGATCCGAACGGGCCCTAGAACGGCTTATGGATGGTACCTGTGAGGTCCGCAAGAGCCCCATTCACGGAATGGGGCTCTTTGCCGTCCGGCGTATCGAAAAGGGCGAGTTGATCGGCCGGCTGGAAGGGGAATACACCGACCAGGACGGCATGTATGTGTTGTGGCTGGACGAGGAAACCGGCTTCCGCGTGACCAACGAGCTGCGCTTCATCAATCACGACGAACAGGCCAATGCCTGCTACTACGACGACCGGACGGTAGTGGCGCTACGCGATATCGAGCCGGGCGAGGAAATCACCCACGATTACAACGCCGACTGGTAGCCAAGGCTATCGTCCCCCGGTGCCGGGGTCAGAAATCAGCCCGGCAACAGCCCTTCATGCAGCGGTCGACCGCCCAGAACATGCAGGTGCAGGTGGTAGATGGTCTGCCCGCCGTGCCGGTTGCAGTTCATGATCAAGCGATAGCCGTCTTCGGCGATCCCCTTGTCACGCGCCACCTGCCGGGCGACCAGCACCATCTTGCCCACCAGCGGGGCATGCTCCGGTTGCAGATCGTTGACGGTGGGGATGCGCTGCTTCGGAATCACCAGGAAATGCACCGGCGCCTGGGGATTGACGTCGGAAAAGGCCATCACCTCGTCGTCCTCGTAGAGGATGTCGGCGGGTATCTCGCGATTGATGATCTTGTCGAAGATGGTTTCGCTCATGATGATTCTCCCGGGGGTTGGATCTTCTGCCGGCCACTGAAGGCCTGACTCAGGGTACCGCCATCGACGAATTCCAGTTCCCCGCCGACGGGCACGCCATGGGCGATGCGACTGGTGGCAATGCCCTGCTGCGCCGCAAGATCGGCGATGTAGCGGGCGGTGATCTCGCCTTCCAGGGTCGGATTGGTGGCGAGGATCACTTCGTCGATGTTCTGTTCGCGCAACTGTTCGGCCAGGCGGTCCAGCCCCAACTGCTCGGGGCCCACGCCGTCGAGGGGCGACAGCTTGCCCATCAGCACGAAGTAGCGGCCGTCGAAGCTGCCGGCGGATTCGATAGCCAGCACATCGGCCGGCGTTTCGACCACGCACAGCAGGCGCTGGTTGCGCTTGTCGTTGCTGCAGATGCCGCAGAGGGCCTGATCGGAGAAATTGCGGCACTGCTCGCAATGACCCACCTTGTCCAGCGCGGCGACGATGCGATCGGCGATGGCGCGGGCGCCCTCGCGGTTGCGGTCGATCAGGTACAGGGCCATGCGCTGGGCCGACTTGCGCCCGATGCCGGGGAGGCAGGTCAGCGCCTCGATCAGCGCATCCAGCGAGGGGGACGAGGACATGCCAAGCGGGCTAGAACGGCAGTTTCATGCCCGGCGGCAGGTTCAGTCCTGCGGTCATGTCGGCCATGGCTTCCTGATTGTGACGGGCCACCTTGTGCACCGCGTCGTTGACCGCTGCAGCCACCAGGTCCTCGAGCATTTCCTTGTCGTCCTTCATCAGTTCCGGGTCGAGTTCGATGCGCGTGACTTCGTGGTTGCCGCGCATCGTGACCTTGACCATGCCAGCCCCGGCCTCGCCGGTCACCTCGTGCTCGGCCAGTTCGGCCTGCGCCTTCTGCATCTGCTCCTGCATCTTCTGGGCCTGCTTCATCAGGCCGCCCAAACCACCTTTCATTGCCTTGACCTCGATTCTCTGTTCAATGATGTTCTGTTCGATCCGGGCGGGACGCGGGCGACTCGCCCACCTCCTCGTCCGCCCTGCGCACGCTGTCCTCATC